>NZ_JAAGNB010001563.1:0-5249 GCF_010550475.1 Amycolatopsis sp. SID8362 | reverse complement strand
TCGCGCCGGTGGTGCCGTCCGCGCGGTGGGCGCCCTACGGGGTGCCGGCGGTGGTGCTCGGCGACCAGCACGCGCCGTGCCGGGACAGCCGGGCGCGGGTCTGCCCCGTGCCCGGCCACCCCTGCCTGGAGACGATCGACCCGGCGGACGTCTGCCGCGCGGTGACGGCGCTGGCTCAGCCCGGCGTCGTCTCCCCGCCGAGCGCCGCGATGACTTCCCCGCTGTAGTACGACGAAAGCCGGTTCGACGCCAGGAAGACGTAGGAGGGCGCGAGGTCGTCGGGGTGCGCGGCGCGTTCGAAGGGCACCTGCAGCCCGAACTTCTCGACCTTCTCCGGCGGGAACGTCGCCGGGATCAGCGGTGTCCACACCGGACCCGGTGCGACGCAGTTGATCCGGATCCCGCGGCCGGCCAGCGCCTGGGCCATCGCCATCGTCCACGCGTGGATCGCGCCCTTGGTCGCCGAGTAGTCGATGAGGGACTTGTTGCCGCGCAGGCCGTTCACCGAACCGGTGTTGATGATCACCGCGCCTTCGCCGAGGTGCGGCAGCGCGGCCGAGGTGACGCGGAAGTAGCTGTGCATGTTGACGTCGAAGGTCCGCAGCCACTGCTCGTCGGTCAGGTCTTCGGGCTTGTCGACCGGCCACTGCGTGGCGGCGTTGTTCACCAGGATGTCGAGACCGTGCAGCTCCCGGACCGTCCGGTCGACGACGTCGCGGCAGTGCCGCGCCCCGCCGAGGTCCCCGGGCAGCAGCAGGCATTCCCGCCCCTCGGCGCGGATCCGCTCGGCGGTGTACTCGGCGTCGACGTGTTCGCTGAGGTAGGCGATGGCGACGTCGGCGCCCTCCTTGGCGAAGGCGATCGCGACCGCGCGCCCGATCCCGGAGTCGCCGCCGGTGATGAGGGCCTTCTTGCCCGCGAGCAGGCCGCGGCCCTCGTAGCCGTCCATCGTGTCCCGCGGCCGCGGATCCATGTCTCCGGTCAGCCCGGGCGGTTCCTGCTGCTGCGGCGGGCGCAGCCGTTCCTCGGTCATCGGTCCCCCCTGTTTTTCTCGACGGCGGTCAGTCCCCGGCCGGGCGGAGGTGGCGGACGGTGGCGTCCGGGTGGCGGGTCAACGGCTGCAGCGGCAGCGCCGGTGTGTCCGCCACCCGTTCCAGGTGGCGCAGCAGGATTCCCTCCCGCAAGGCCCACGGGCAGACCTCGACGCGCGGGACGTCCAACGCCGACAACGCGACTTCCGCGGCCACCGCGCCGGCCACCACCTGCCGGGCGCGTGAACGGGAGATGCCGCGCAGGGCCACCCGCTCGGCGGCGGGAATGGCGGCCAGCCGCGGGATCCGCGCGCGCAGGTCCGCGACCACCAGCTCGCGGGTGACGAACGGGCCCTTGCGCTGGGGCGGGGCGCCGGTGAGGCGAGCCAGCTGCTTGAACGTCTTCGACGTCGCCACCACCCGGCGCGGCGGGCCTTCCCAGCGCAGCCGGTCGAGGACCTCCGACAGCGTGTCACGGACGTGCCGGCGCAGAGCTTTCAGCTGCTTGCGCGTCGGCGGGTCGGCCGTCAGGTGCTCGCGGGTGAGCCGGCCCGCGCCCAGCGGGAGCGAGACCGCCAGCTCGGGCTCGACGTCCCGGCCGAGCACCAGCTCCATCGAGCCGCCGCCGATGTCGGCCAGCAGGAGCCGCCCGGCCGACCAGCCGTACCAGCGGCGCGCGGCGAAGTACGTCAGCCGCGCTTCTTCTTCGCCGGAGAGGAACTGCGGCCGGATCCCGGAACTCGCCTGGATGCGGTCGATGACGTCGTCGCGGTTCACCGCGTCGCGCACGGCCGCGGTGACGAAGGGGTACAGGTGGTCGACGCCGAGCCGCACCGCCGCGTCGACGGCCCGGGTTACGGCGGCCGCCACCCGCTCGATGCCGGTTTCGCTCAGCATGCCGTCCGGCAGCAGCTCTTCGGCGAGCAGCGTCGGTTCCTTCACCGCGTGCGCCGGCAGCGGCGGCGCTCCGGCGGACACGTCCACGACCTGCAGCTGAGCGGAATTCGACCCGATGTCGAGCACGGCCAGTCTCATCGGGGCGGCATACCCGCGTGGCGGCGTGTTTAGTCCACGAACAACGTGGTAGCCGCCTGGATACGCACCGAAAGGAGACTCCCGTGCCCACTCCGGCGCCCTTGCCCGCCGAAGCCGCTTCGCCGCGACGCGCCGTCGTGACCGGGGCGGACTCCGGGATCGGCCGCGCGGTCGCGGTCGCTCTCGCCGGTGGCGGCCTCGACGTCGGCATCACGTACCACTCCGACGCCGAGGGCGCCGAGAAGACCGCCGCCGAGGCCCGCACCCACGGCGTCGACGCGCACGTGCGGCGGCTCGACCTGACCGAGCTGCCCGGCGCCGCCGACGTCGTAGACGAGTTCGCGGACGACCTCGGCGGGATCGACGTGCTCGTCAACTGCTCCGGCACCGGCAGCAGCCAGCGCGTCATGGACCTCGGCTACGAGAAGTGGCGGGAGGTCCTCGACGTCGACCTGGACGGGGTGTTCCTCGTTTCGCAGCGCGCGGCGCGGCACATGATCGACGCCGGGCGCGGCGGCCGGATCGTCACCATCACCAGCGTCCACGAGCACGTGCCCCGCGTCGGCGCCGCGCCCTACTGCGCCGCCAAGGCCGGGGCGGGCGCGCTGACCCAGGTCCTCGCGCTGGAACTGGCCGAGCACGGCATCACCGTGAACTCGGTGGCGCCCGGCGAGATCTCGACGCCGATGACCGGGCAGGCCGACGCCGACCCGCGGGAGCAGGACCGGCCCGGCATCCCGCTCGGCCGCACCGGGCACGCCGCCGAAGTGGCCGCCGCGGTCGCGTTCCTCGCCACCCCGGCGGCCGGGTACATCACCGGCTCCTCGCTGGTCGTCGACGGCGGGCTGCTGCTGATGGGCGCCCAGCACGGCACCGCCTACCGCGAGCACGACTGGCGCACCCCCTGAGACCAGGGGCCCGCGTCCTGGCTGCAGGGACCGGCGCGGGTCCCGGCCGCGGGCCGGACGGCGGCTTCCTCAGCCCGCCGTCCGGCCCGTTCCACTCCTCCGTTTCCCACCCCTCCCGCCGGGTATCCGGGCGAGGAGGGAAGGAGAGGCCCATGTCGTCCGCCGAAACCCGCTCCCGGGCGGGGGCGTCCTGGCTTCGTCCGGTCGTCGCCGTGATCGGGCTGCTCTACCTGGTGCTCGGGGTCGCCGGGTTCTTCACCCCGGAAACGGCGGCGGTCGGGCACGAAACGACCCGCGCGGTGTGGATCTTCAGCGTGACCCCGCTGCTCAACCTGGTCCACACGGTCGTCGGCGCGCTCGGGCTGCTGGCCGCGACCCGGAGCGCCGGTTCGCTCATCTACTGCTGGGTCCTGTTCGTGGGCTTCGCCGGCATGACCGCGTACGGCGTCCTGGCCACCGCGTTCAGCACCCCCGAGGACCCGATCAACCTGAACTGGGCGGGCAACGTGCTGCACGGGCTCACCGCGCTCGCCGCGCTGGTGCTCGGCATCTTCGCCGCCCGCGCCGGCAACCGGAAGCACACCGCGTGAAGGAGGTTCCCATGCACCGCGAAAGCGACCAGCATTCGCCGCGCGAGGACGACGAGCTGAAGGCGGAGCTGCGCGGGACGCTGCAGGGCAACGGCCCGGCTCGCGCCGAGGAGTGGCGCGACCCCGAAAACGCCCCCGACGACGACACCGACGTCCCGCCGATCGGTGGCGGCGCATGACAACCGGCGAAGTGACGGCGGCGGGTACGCCCGCCGTCGTCGTGCACCACCGCCTCCACGCGGACTTCGCCGTCCCGTTCCCCTGGCTGCGCCGCCTCTTGGGCCCGCGCAGCGGCCTGGAGCTGGACACCGCGGGCCTGCGCGTCCGGTTCGGGCCGTGGCTGGTCGAGACGCCGCTGGCCAACCTGGCCGGCGCCGAGGCGACCGGCCCGTTCCACCCCCTGCGCGCGCTCGGCGTCCGGCTGTCACTGGCCGACCGCGGCCTGACGTTCGGCACCACCACGCGCGGCGGCGTGTGCCTGCGCTTCCGGGAGCCCGTGGCCGGTATCGACCCGTGGGGCAAGCTCCGTCACCCTGGCCTGACGGTGACGGTCGCCGAACCCGGGCTGGTCGCCGCGACGATCAACCGGATCGTGTCGTGACCCGGCTCCTCGCCGTGGCAGTCGACTGCCATCAGCCCGACCTGCTCGCCGAGTTCTGGGCGAAGGCCGTCGGGCACGGCGAAATCCGCACGTGGACCGACTCGCACGGCCTGACCTACCGCCAGCTGGACTTCGGCGACGGGCCGGCGCTGCTCTTCCAGCCGGTACCGGAGGAGAAGTCCGGCAAGAACCGGCTGCACCTGGACCTGGCGCCGGAGGAGCTGGACCAGCGCGCGGAGGTGGAACGCCTGGTGCTGCTGGGAGCGAAGGTCCTCGACGACCCGCCCGACGACCCGTGGATCGTGCTGGCGGACCCGGAGGGCAACGAGTTCTGCGTCCTCCCGCCCCGCTGACTCAGGCCTGGCCGACCGGGTCGGCGGCGTAGGCGGCCAGCCGGTCGTCGAAACCGTCCCGGGCACCCGGGGTCCGGAAGCCCGGCGGGTCGGGCCGGCCCGGGTAACCCTCGCCGTACAGCTCCTTCACGAACGCCACGACCTCGTCCGGCGACGGCAGCACGTCTTCACCGAGGTAGGCGAGCGCGATGACCTCGTCGCCCGTCGCCGATTCGACCGCCGCCGACCAGCCGTCGCGCTCGTCCCACAGCAGCGCCGCCTCGTGGTCCGGGAAGCGGTCGAGACGCTGGTCGAGGGCCAGGTAGCCGCCGGCGGGCACGGCCACCTCGCAGAACCAGGCCGGCACGTCCAGCTTGGCCGCGACGGCCAGCAGGTACTGCCGCAGCCCGCGCGCCGCCGCGCCGAGCTCGTCCCGTTCGATCATCGCGCCCTGCCCATCCTTCGGAGCCCCTGCCGGGTGATACCCCGTCACCCACTCGGTCAATCTGCCCTACCCCAGAGGGAGCAGTGCGTCACCGTTCGAGCAGGTCGAGCACGTCTTCGTCCCCGATCTGATGGAAATCCGCATACCACTGACCGACCGCGCGAAAGCCTGGCGGTTCGGCGACGCAGACGACGTCGTCGGCCTCTTCCAGCAGCCGCGAAGCCGCACCGGGAGCGGCCACCGGGGCGGCGAACACCACCGCGCGGGGACGCGCCGCGCGGAGTTCGCGAAGAGCCGCCGTGGCGGT
>NZ_JAAGNB010001518.1:0-12258 GCF_010550475.1 Amycolatopsis sp. SID8362 | reverse complement strand
CGACGACCGCGCGGACGCTGCGCCCGAGCAGTTCCCGCTTCAGGAACAGCAGGACGACGATCGGGTACGCGCCAGCGTAGATGATGCCGTCGGGCCGGGTCAGCGCGGCGAGCATGGCGATCAGCCCGGAGCCGACGGCGACCTGGGTGCTGAGCAGCCGGCCGCCCTGGACCGCGCGCAGGATCAGCACCGCGAGCGCGGCTACGGTCAGCGCGTAGAACGAGTTCTCCAGCCCGGAGAAGCACCAGATCACGAACGACGGGATCGCGGCGAGCACGGCCCCGGTCAGGAAGGTGACCAGCGCCGGGCGGCGGGTGAGCGTCTTGGCGCCGAAGTAGAACAGGACGAGGACGCCCAGGCAGCACGCCAGCGCGAGCGCCTTCGGGAAGAGGATCTGGTCGTTGATCCCGAACAGCGTCCCGTGGTCGAACAGGCCGACGAGCTTGCCGAGCGCGAGCAGCACCATCCACGTCGGGTTGGAGTACCCCTCGACGGGCGAGGCGCCGGGCTGCAGCACCGGCCCGAAGCCGTCGGCGACGTTGCGCGAGTAGGCGAAGGTGATGGCGGCGTCGTCGATCAGCCAGTGCCCGTAGAAGGAGGCGTGCACGGCGATCAGCGCGGTCCCGCCGAGCACCGCGGCGACGGCGGCGAGCTTGGCCCGCCAGGTGCTCGTCCCGGTCCTGGTGCCGACCGGCCGGGGCGGTTCCGGCGCGGTGTCCGCCGTCGGTCTCGTCTCGGTCGTCTCCGCCACGCTCATCCGCAGGTTCTCCCCCGTCTCGGCCCTCGGGTCAGGCGAACAGGGCGTCGAGTTTCGCCCGTACCCGGTCGAGGTCTTCGCTGTACTTCAGGACGGCCCCGAGCGTCCGCGCCGCGGTGGCCGCGTCCAGCTCGTCGCGCTCGAGAGTCATCAGGGCTCTCGCCCAATCGAGTGACTCCGCTACTCCGGGTGGCTTAAGCAGGTCCATCTCGCGGAGCCGATGCACCGCTTCAGCGATCTGCCGAGCCAGAACTTCACCTATCCGAGGGATCCTACGGCGCAGGATCATGACCTCCCGAACCAGGTCCGGGTGTTCCAGCCAGTGGTAGAGGCACCGCCGCTTGAGCGCGTCGTGCACCTCCCGCGTCCGGTTGGAGGTGAGCACCACGAGCGGCGGCTGCGCGGCGCGGACTTCGCCGTACTCGGGGATGGTGACGGCGTTCTCGTCGAGCAGCTGCAGGAGGAAGGCTTCGAACTCGTCGTCGGCGCGGTCGATCTCGTCGACGAGCAGGACGCACGGCGCCTTGAGGGCCTGCAGCAGCGGCCGGGCGAGCAGGAACCGTTCGGTGTAGAGCGACCGCTCCGCGGCCTCGACGTCGAGGTGCCCGTCCCCGGCGGCTTCGAGGGCCCGGAGGTGCAGGAGCTGGCGGGGGAAGTCCCATTCGTAGAGCGCCTGTGCGGCGTCGATGCCCTCGTGGCACTGGAGCCGGACGAGCGGCCGCTCGAGCGCGCTGGCGAGCGCGAGGGCGAGCGAGGTCTTGCCGGTGCCGGGTTCGCCTTCGCAGAACAGCGGCCGCCCCATCTTGAGGGCGAGGAACCCGGCGGTCGCCAGCCCGTCGTCGGCGAGGTAACCGGTCCCGTCGAGCGCGACGGCGAGTTCTTCAGGCGAGGCGAGCAAGTCGGTCACGCAGTCGATCGTAGGCGGCGGTGGGACGGGCGTCAGGACGGCGACTGCCCGGGAAGGTCGGCAGGGCGGTCGACGTCGCGGCCGTTGCCGAGGTCGGCGCACTCGATCAGGTTGAGGTCCGTGCGGGTGGCGAGCCAGTCGCGGGCACCCCGGTCGCCTCGCGCGGTGGCGGCAATCTCCGGCCACCAGTCGCGGCCCAGGAGGACGGGGTGGCCGGGGGTTCCGTGGTAGGCCGCGCGGGCGATCGATCGGGGGGTCGCCTCGGCGGTGACGCGGGTGAGGATTTCTGGGCCTATCCAGGGGAGGTCGACCAGGTGGACCAGCGCGGCTACCGGGCCGTCGGTTTCGGTTAGGGCGGTCAGGCCGGCCCGGAGGGAGGCGCCCATGCCGGTTTGCCAGTCCTCGGAGTAGACCGCTGCCGTGGGGTCTGGGAGGAGGGGGCGGACTTGGTCTGCGGCTGCGCCGAGGACCACGCGGATGGGGGTGCAGCCGGCTTCGGTCAGGGTGCGCAGGGCTCGGCGGACGAGAGGCTCGCCGTCGAGTTCGGCGAGGGCTTTGGGGCCGCCGAAGCGACGCCCGGCGCCGGCGGCCAGGAGGAGACCGGCGACCTGCGGGGCGGTGCCGGTGGCTGCGTGGTCAGCCATGGGCTCGGCCCGGGGCTCCGATCGCCAGGTCCGCTTCGATCGCGCGTGCTGTCTCCAGGAGCGGGGGGACCAGGTTTTCGCGGACCGACTCCGCCGTCGTGCGGCTGGCGTGGGTGGACAGGTTGACCGCCGCCACCGTGCGGCCCTTGCGGTCGTGGATCGGGGCTGCGACCGAGCGGAGGCCTTCCTCCAGCTCCTGGTCGACCATCGCCCAGCCCTGGTCTGCGACCTTCGCCAGCTCGGCGCGCAGGGGGTTGGGCGAGGTGACCGTGTGGTCGGTCAGGCGGTCGAGCTTCGCCACCAGGAAGTAGGCCTCCAGCTCCGCCTTGCTGAGGCCGGCCAGCAGGACGTGGCCCATCGATGTCGCGTGCGCCGGGAAGCGGGTGCCCACGTTGATGCTGACCGTCATGATCCGCGACACCGCCACCCGCGCCACGTAGACGATGTCCGTGCCCTCGAGGACCGAGACCGAGCTCGACTCGTGAACCGTCGCGGACAGGCTTTCGAGGTGCGGCTGCGCGACTTCGGGCAGCGTCATGCTCGACAGGTACGAGTACCCCAGCTCCAGCACGCGGGCCGTCAGGGAGAAGTACTTGCCGTCGGTGCGGACGTAACCGAGGTCGGTCAACGTCAGCAGGAACCTGCGCGCCGCGGCTCGGGTGAGGCCGGTCGCGCGGGCCACGTCGCTGAGGGTCAGCTCCGCCGCGCCCGCGTGGAAGGCCTTGATCACGGCCAGGCCGCGCTCCAGCGACTGCACGTGGTGGGCACCACGGTGCGCCGGCTCGCTTTCCAGCTCGGCTTCGATGGGCCTCCCCGCGTCCATGACCGGCACCCTATCCGGCGTCGGCCGGGCGGGCGCTCGGCTCGCCGAGCTCGGCGAGGGTGCGCTGCGCGATGGCGAACGCCGCGTTCGCCGCCGGTGCGCCCGCGTAGACGGCCGTGTGCAGCAGGACCTCGCTGATCTCCGCCGCGGTGAGGCCGTTGCGAACCGCCGCGCGGACGTGCATCGCCAGCTCGTTGTGCGCCTGCAACGCCGTCAGCGCCGCCAGTGTCACGCAGCTGCGCGTCCGGCGGTCGAGGCCGTCGCGGGACCACACCGAACCCCACGCGCCCTCGGTGATGTAGTCCTGGAACGGGCGGCTGAAGTCCGTCGTGCCCGCGACCGCGCGGTCGACGTGCTCGTCTCCAAGCACTTCGCGCCGCACCTTCATGCCCTGTTCGTGGCGGTCCGTCACGCTCGCTCCAAGTGGTCGAGGATCAGCCGGGTGAACTCCTCCGGACGCTCGTAGCTGCCCAGGTGCGCCGCGTCCGCGACCACCTCCAGCCGCGCGCCCGGGATGCCTGCCGCGATCAGGTCGGCGTGCCCCTCCGGCGGGGTCGCCGGGTCGTCCGCGCCCGCGATCACCAGCGTCGGGGCGGTGATCTTCGGCAGCGCGTCGAGCTGGTCCATCCGCTCGATCGCGCCGCAGCAGGCCGCGTACCCCTCGGCGGGGACGCCGGCGATCATCGACCGCAGGTACGCGGCGCGGTCCGGGTGCCGCTCGGCGTAGCCCGGGGTGAGCCAGCGGGCGACGCCGGCCGCCGCGACCGCGGCCGTTCCCTCGGCGCGAACCTTGGCGGCCCGCTCCACCCACATCTCCGGCGGGCCGAGCTTCGCGGACGTGCAGCACAGCACCAGGCTCGCCACCCGGCCGGGCGCGTGGACGCCGAGCCACATGCCGGTCATCGCCCCGAGCGAAAGCCCCACCAGGTGCGCCCGCTCGACCTCGAGCTCGTCGAGGAGCGCGAGGACGTCGGCGCCCAGGTCGTCGAGTTCGTACGGGCCCGGTGGCACCGGTGAGGCGCCGTGGCCCCTGGTGTCGTAGCGGACCACCCGGAAGCCGCGTTCGAGCAGCGGCACCACCTGGGGCTCCCACATCCGGAGGTCGCTGCCGAGCGACCCGCCGAACACCACCACCGGCCCGTCCTCCGGGCCTTCCACGACCCGGTGCACCCGCACGGCGCCCACGCTGCCTCCTCCGTTCATACCGCGAAGAACACCGTCTCGCCGTCGCCCTGCAGGCGCACGTCGAAGCGGTAGCCGTCGTCCGTCTTGGCCGCGATCAGGGTGCCGCGCCGCGCCGCCGGAACGGTCGCCAGCACCGGGTCCGCGGAGTTGTCCTGGTCCTCGAAGTAGATCCGCGTGACGACCCGGTTGAGCAGGCCGCGCGCGAACACCGACACGTCGATGTGCCGGGCCTGCGTGGTGCCGCCCTCGCCGGGGACCACGCCGGGCAGGAGCGTGAGGATCCCGTACGTGCCGTCCGCCTCGGTCGGGCAGCGGCCGAAGCCGCGGAACTCGCCGTTCGTCGCGCCGCGCGGGTCGTCCGGGTGGCAGAATCCGCCGTCCGGATCGGCCTGCCACGTCTCGATCATGGCGTCCGGGACCGGGTCGCCGTTGCCGTCGCGGACGGTGCCGCGGATCCAGAACGCTCCCTGCGTGCCCTCGGGCACGACGTGCGGGCCGTCGGGCCAGGGCAGCCCGATCGACAGGTACGGGCCGACGGTCTGGGACGGGGTGGGGAGCAGCCTGGTCATTCGTCCTCGTCCTCTTCCTCTTCGAACACCGACGCGTCGCGCCCGCGCAGCACGATGTCGAACTGGAACCCGAGCGCCCATTCGGACTGGGTGATCTCGTGGTCGTAGCGCGAGACCATCCGCTGCCGGGCCTTTTCGTCCGGGATCGAGTTGTAGATCGGGTCCTGGAAGAACAGCGGGTCGTCCGGGAAGTACATCTGGGTGACCAGCCGCTGCGTGAACGCCGAGCCGAACACCGAGAAGTGGATGTGCGCGGGGCGCCAGGCGTTGTCGTGGTTCTTCCACGGGTAGGCGCCGGGCTTGATGGTGGTGAAGGTGTAGCGGCCGTCGCTGTCGGTCAGGGTGCGGCCGACGCCGTCGAAGTTCGGGTCGAGCGGGGACGGCCAGCGGTCGCCGGTGTGCCGGTAGCGGCCGCCCGCGTTCGCCTGCCAGATCTCGATGAGCGAGTCGCGCACCGGACGGCCGTCGCCGTCGAGGAGCCGGCCGGTGACGATGATCCGCTGCCCTTGCGGTTCGCCCTCGTGCTGACGGGTGAGGTCGTTGTCGAGCTCGTTGAGGCGGCCCGGGCCGAGCAGCGGGCCGGTGACCTCGGTCAGCATCTGCGGGAGCAGCACCAGGTCCTGCTTGGGGTGCCGCAGGGCCGTGGAGCGGTAGCCGGCGGAGTCCAGCGGCGGGTGCGTGCCTTCGGGGTCCTGCCCGTAGCGCGGCAGCCTGAATTCGGTCGGAGTGGCCACGTCTGTTCTCCTTCTACCGGCCTTCGAGGACGACGGCCAGGCCCTGGCCGACGCCGATGCAGATGGCGGCCAGACCCCAGCCCCCGCCGCGGCGGTGCAGGTCGTGAGCCAGGGTGCCGAGGATCCGGCCGCCCGAGGCGCCGAGCGGGTGCCCGATGGCGATCGCGCCGCCGTGGGTGTTCACGATCTCCGGGTCGAGGTCCTTCCAGTCGCGCAGGCAGGCCAGCGACTGGGCGGCGAAGGCCTCGTTGAGCTCGACCGCGGCCAGGTCGTCCCAGCCGATGCCGGCGCGCTCGAGCGCGATCTCGGCCGCGCGGACCGGGCCGATGCCGAAGACGTCCGGGTCGACGCCGGCCGCACCCCGGCCGGCGATGCGCGCGAGCGGGGCCTTGCCCAGCCGGCCGGCCGCGGCTTCGTCGCCGAGCAGGAGGGCCGAGGCGCCGTCGTTGAGCGGGGAGGCGTTGCCCGCCGTGACGGTGCCGTTTTCCGTGCGGAAGACGGGCTTCAGCTTGGCGAGCTTCTCGGGGCTGGAGTCCGGGCGGATGCCTTCGTCGCGGGCCAGGTCGACGCCTTCGACCGGGACGACCAGGTCGTCGTAGAAGCCTTCGTCCCAGGCCTTGGCGGCGTTGACGTGGCTGCGCGCGGCGAAGGCGTCCTGCTCGTCGCGGCCGATGCCGTAGCGCTCGGCGAGCAGTTCGGTGGACTCGCCGAGGGAGATCGTCCAGTGCGACGGCATCGCCGGGTTGACCATGCGCCAGCCGAGTGCGGTGTTGTAGAGGGTCTGGTTGCCGGCCGGGAACGCCTTTTCGGGCTTCGGCATGACCAGCGGCGAGCGGGTCATCGACTCGACGCCGCCGGCGACGACGAGGGAGGCGTCGCCGACCGCGATCGCGCGGCTCGCCTGGATCGCCGCGTCGAGACCGGAGCCGCAGAGGCGGTTGACGGTGCTGCCCGGGACGGTCGTGGGCCAGCCGGCGAGGAGCGCGGCCATGCGGGCGACGTTGCGGTTGTCCTCGCCCGCGCCGTTCGCGTCGCCGAGGGTGACTTCGTCCACTGTGGACGGGTCGAGGTCGTTGCGGGCTTGGAGGGCTTTGAGGACACCGGCGGCGAGGTCGTCCGGGCGGACGCCGGCCAGTGCCCCGCCGTAGCGGCCGAACGGGGTGCGGATCGCGTCGAGGATGTAGACGTCGGTCATGCGCTCGCCTTCCGGCTCGGGGATGCGGGGGTGGTCGCGTGGGTCGAGGGTGCCACGGGTGCGGAGCTACGACGCGATGGCGCCGGGTCGGCAAGCGGGGCCGCCTGGTGCGCCGGGGTCCGCGTGGTCATGCGCTCGCCTTCTCCAGGTCTCGGAGCACCTGCAGCTCCTCGTCGGTCGGGGCGGGGGTGGCCTTCAGGTCCTCCGCGACCTTCAGTTTCCACCCCGTCGCCGCCACCACGCGCTCCAGCTCCACGCCCGGGTGGAGTTCGGTGAGGGTGAGCTCGGCGGTCTCCGGGTCGGGGCGCAGCAGGCCCAGGTCGGTGACCACCAGGGTCGGGCCCTGGCCGGGGAGGCCCAGGCGCTCGCGGTCGCCCTTGCCGGTTCCGTGGCCGAACGAGGTCACGAAGTCGACCTTCTCCACGAACGCGCGGGGGTTCTGGCGCAGGACGATGAACACCTCGCCGCAGGAGGCCGCGATCTCCGGGGCGCCGCCCGCGCCCGGGAGGCGGACCTTCGGGTCGTGGTAGTCGGAGCCGATGACCGTGGTGTTGATGTTGCCGAACTTGTCGAGCTGGGCGGCACCGAGGAAGCCGACGTCGATGCGGCCCGGCTGGAGCCAGTAGTTGAACACCTCGGGGACGCTCACCACGGCGTCGGCGGTGTCAGCCAGCTCGCCGTCGCCGATCGAGAGCGGGAGGCGGGAGGGTTTCGCGCCGAGGCAGCCCGATTCGTAGATCAGGTTGAGGTCCGGGGCGTGGGTGCGGCGGGCGAGGTTGGCCGCTTTGCTGGGGAGGCCGATGCCGACGAAGCAGGACTTGCCGCCGGCGAGGGCGCGGGCGGCCGCGACGCTCATCATCTCGTCGGCGGTGTACTCGGTGCTCATGCCTTCACCCCGGTCAGCTCGTTCAGCCACTTCGTGAACTCCTCGCGGTCGCGGCCCACCGCGTCCCAGGCCTGGTACGCGGCGTTGTCGCGCTCGTAGTAGCCCGCCGCGTACGACGGCTTCGCGCCGCCGGGGACCTCGGAGACCGCCGTGACCGCCCAGGACGGGAGGACTACCGCGCCGGGGCGGGGCTCCAGTTCGTCGACGATCTCCTCGACCGTCACGATCGAGCGCTTCGCCGCCAGGACCGCCTCCTTCTGGACGCCTGTGATGCCCCACATCTGGACGTTGCCGGCCCGGTCGGCGCGCTGGGCGTGGACGATCGTGACGTCCGGGTTCAGCGCCGGGACCGCGGTCAGCTGCTCGCCGGTGAACGGGCACGTGATCGGCTTGATCGTGTCGGTCTGGGCCGGCAGGTCCGTTCCCGTGTAGCCGCGCAGGACCGCGAACGGGAGGCCGGACGCGCCCGCGACGTAGCGGTTCGCCATGCCGGCGTGGCTGTGCTCCTCGATCTCCAGCGGGACCGGCCAGTCGTGCTGGACGGCGTCGCGGAAGCGGTGCAGCGAGCCCACTCCCGGGTTGCCGCCCCACGAGAAGATCAGCTTGCGGGCGCAGCCCGCGCCGATCAGCTGGTCGTAGACGATGTCCGGGGTCATCCGCACCAGCGTGAGGTCACGCTTGCGCTGCCGGATGATCTCCTGCCCGGCCGCCACGGGGATGAGGTGCGTGAAGCCCTCGAGCGCGACGGTGTCCCCGTCGTGCACCAGCCGGGCCACGGCCTCGTCGAGCGACAGCAGCTCCGCCATCACATGCTCCAAACTGTTCGCATCACGCACACTCGTTCTGCAGCCGAACATAGCACGCTCGCCGGGCCCCGGACCAGACGTCTTCCGCCCAATGGATGACGCAACGCACGTCGAAGGGGACTTTTCCCGCCGTTCGCGGGGAAGAAGTCACGGGGTATCTCCTGAGCCGCTCTCGGCTCTGCGAGGCCTACGCTCCGGATCATGTCGCTCGTCGAACACGACCCCGCGCACCGGCTCTGGCTGCTGCGCACCCCGGACAGCTCGTACGCCTTCCGGCTCGACGCCGACGACCGGCCGCGGCACGTCCACTGGGGACCGCCGCTCACGTTGGCCCAGGCCACGCAGGTCGCCGCGCACCGCAACCCGGCCGACAGCAGCTTCGACGAGCCGGGCGACGAGCGGCAGGAACTCCCGGCCGAAGGCGGCGCGTTCTTCGGCGTCGCGGCCCTGGCCGTGCGGTACGCAGACGGGACGTCGGCGCTCGAGTGGCGCTACGACGGCTTCGCGATCGAGGACGGAACGCTGGTCGTGCGGCTCGCCGACCGGCACTACCCCCTGCGGCTCTCGCTGCACTACCGCGTCCGCGGCGACGTCGTCGAACGCTGGACGTCGCTGCGCGCGGACGAGCCGGTTTCCTTGCTGCGCACGGATTCCGCGGCGTGGACGCTCCCCCGCCGCGACAACGCCCGGCTGTCGCGGACGTCTGGCGCGTGGAGCGCGGAGTACGGCGTCCTGCGCGAAGCCCTGCCGGTCGGCGAGACGACGTTGACCAGCCGGCGCGGCCTGTCGAGCCACCAGGTCAACCCGTGGGTGATGCTCGACGCCGGCGACGCCACCGAGACGTCCGGCGAGGTCTGGAGCACCGCGCTCGCCTGGAGCGGCAGCTGGCGGATCACCGTCGAGCGCACGCACACCGGGCGCGTCACGTGGACCGGCGGGTTCGGCCACGAGAACGTCGCTTGGACGCTGGAACCGGGCGAGACCTGGGAGACGCCGGTGTTCGCCGGGCTCTACGCGGCCGACGGCTTCGGCGGCACCAGCCGGCGCTGGCACGCCTACGTCCGCGAGTACGTCCAGCCGCACCCGGAGGAACTGCGGCCGATCGTCTACAACTCGTGGGAAGCCACCGGCTGGGACGTCGACGAAGCCACCGAGACGTCCCTCGCGGCGGCCGCGGCGAAGCTCGGCGCCGAACTGTTCGTCATGGACGACGGCTGGTTCGGCGCGCGCACCGGCGACACCGCCGGGCTGGGCGACTGGACCGCCAACGAACAGCGCTTCCCGGCCGGGCTGCGGCCGCTGGTCGACGCCGTTCACGCGCACGGCATGCGGTTCGGGCTGTGGGTCGAGCCGGAGATGGTCAACCCGGACAGCGACCTCTACCGCGCGCACCCCGACTGGGTGCTGCACATGGCGAACCGCTCGCGGACGACGCTGCGGAACCAGCTCGTGCTGAACTTCGCCCGCCCCGACGTCGCGGACTGGGCGCACGAGTGGCTCGACCGGCTGGTCGGCGAACACGGCATCGACTACCTCAAGTGGGACATGAATCGCGCCTTCACCGAAGCCGGCTGGCCCGGCGGGGCGGCCGGGCGCGTCTGGGTCGGCCACGTCCGCGCGGTGCACGCCATCCTGGACCGGCTGCGGGCCGACCACCCCGCGCTGCGGATCCAGGGCTGCGCGGGCGGCGGCGGGCGCACCGACCTCGGGATCCTGGCCCGGACCGACGAGATCTGGGCGTCGGACAACACCGACGCGGCCGACCGGATCACCATCCAGCACGGCTACGGGCAGCTCTACCCGGCGGGCACGATGTCGGCCTGGGTCACCGACAGCCCGAACCCGGCGACCGGCCGCGAAGCGCCGCTGAGCTTCCGGTTCCACGTCGCCATGGCGGGCGTGCTCGGGCTGGGTGGCGACCTGCCCCGCTGGTCCGCCGCCGAACTCGCGGAAGCGGCGGAGCTCGTCGCGCTGTACAAGGAGATCCGGCCGGTCGTGCAGCACGGCGAGCTGTACCGGCTGGCGGACCCGGCGACGTCGGCGCTGACCGCGGTGCAGTACGTGCTGGGCGGCGACGTGGTCGTCTTCTTCTGGCGGCGGCCCGCGGAGTTCGCGCGGCCGTTCACGCCGCCGCGGCTCGCGGGGCTCGACCCGGCGGGGCGCTACCGCGACTCCGGCGGCGTCGTGCACGACGGCGCGGTGCTGCTGAGCCACGGCCTCGACGTCGATTTCCCCGGCAGCGGGTACGCGAGCGCGGTGGTGCGGCTGACCAGGGTCTGATCGCTCTTTCCCGCAGTCCACTTCGGACACGTGGCCGTCCGGGGGTACTAGGCTGTCGGCGTGGCCAAGATCGTGGTGACCAGGTGGATTCCCGACGACGCGGTGAAGCTCCTCGCCGAAGCGGGCGACGTGGTGGTGTCGCCCGCCGACCGCCCGCTGACGCCTGACGAACTGCACGAGTTCGTGGCCGGCGCGGACGCCGTGGTCGGGATGCTGCACGACCGGCTCGACGGCGCGTTCGCCGACGCCGCGGGCCCGGACCTGAAGGTGGTCGCGAACGTCGCGGTCGGCTACGACAACGTGGACGTGCCGGCGCTGGCCGCACGCGGGATCGTCGTCACGAACACGCCGGGCGTGCTCACCGACGCGACCGCCGACCTCGCCTTCGGCCTGCTGCTCGCCGTCACGCGGCGGCTCGGCGAAGGCGAACGGCTGCTGCGTTCGCGCACGCCGTGGTCGTTCCACCTCGGCTTCCTGCTCGGCTCGGGCCTGCAGGGCAAGACGCTCGGCATCGTCGGCTACGGCCAGATCGGCCGCGCGGTGGCGAAACGCGCCGAGGCGTTCGGCATGGAGATCGTCCACTCCGGACGGTCGAACCCGGATTCCGTTCCCTTCGAAGAGCTCCTGGCGCGCTCGGACGTCGTCTCGCTGCACTGCCCGCTGACGCCGGAGACCCGGCACCTCATCGACGCGGCCGCGTTGCGCGCCATGAAACCCGGCGCCTACCTGGTGAACACCACGCGCGGCCCGGTCGTCGACGAAGCCGCGCTCGCGGACGCGCTCGAAGCCGGGGAGATCGCCGGCGCCGCGCTCGACGTGTTCGAGAAGGAACCCGAGGTCGAACCGCGGCTGCTCGGCCGCGACGACGTCGTGCTGAGCCCGCACCTCGGGTCCGCGACGGTCGAAACCCGCACCGCGATGGCCGTGCTGGCCGCCCGCAACGTCGCGGCCGTGCTCGCCGGGCGGACCCCGCTGACGGAGGTGAAGCCGTGACCAGGGTCGTGATCGCACCCGACAAGTTCAAGGGCAGTCTCACCGCGGTCGAGGCCGCGGAAGCCATCGCACTCGGCGTCCGGGATGCCCTGCCGGACGCCGAAGTCGTCTCGTGCCCGGTCGCCGACGGCGGCGAAGGCACCCTGGACGTGCTCGAAGCGGCGGGGGCCCGGATCGTGCGGCTGTCCGTCCGCGGCCCGCTCGACGAGCAGGTCAAGGCGCGGTACGCGGTGCTGGACGGCACGGCGTACATCGAATCGGCGCGGGCGTGCGGGATCGAATTCGTCGACCCCACCCCGGAAACCGCGCTGGCCGCGCACACCTGGGGCGTCGGCGAGCTGCTGATGGACGCGCTGATGCACGGCGCTCGCCGGCTCGTCCTGACCGTCGGGGGCACGGCCAGCACCGACGGCGGCGCGGGGATGCTGGGCGCGCTCGGCGCCGGCGTGCTGGACGCGTTCGGCGCGCCGGTCGGGCTG
>NZ_JAAGNB010001470.1:0-5104 GCF_010550475.1 Amycolatopsis sp. SID8362 | reverse complement strand
GACGCCGATCGCGTCGAGGCGGGCGTCGGACTGCAGCACCAGGAGGCTGACGCCGACGACCCCGGCGATGCCCGCGAGCACGGTCCGCGGCGTCAGGCGTTCGCCGAGCAGGCCGGTCGACAGGCCCGCGACGATCAGCGGCTGCAGCGCGCCGAGGGTGGCGGCGACCCCGCCGGGCAGGCGGTAGGCGGCGACGAACAGCAGCGCGAGGAACGCGCCGATGTTGAGCGTGCCGAGCACGAGCGCGCGCCACCACCAGTCGCCCTTCGGCAGACGCCGGGTGAGCGCGACGAGCAGCAGCCCGGCGGGCAGGGCCCGGACGACCGCGGCGAGCAGCGGGCGGTCCGGCGGCAGGAACTCGGTCGTGACGAGGTAGGTGGAGCCCCAGATCGCGGGGGCCAGCGCGGTGACGAGGAGCTGTTTGTTTAGCACTAAGACAGTTTACCTCAGCGCTAAGGTAAATGGCCACCACTCACTTAGCGCTAAGGAATCGGCTACGCTGAGCCGATGGCCGACCACGTGGACCGGGTACTGGAGCAGTGGCACGCCGAGCGCCCCGACCTCGACGTCTCCCCGATGGCGGTGATCGGGCGGCTCTCGCGGCTGAGCGCGCTGGTCGACACGGAGCTGCGCCGCACGTTCGCCCGCCACGGGATCGACCGCGCGACCTTCGACGTCCTCGCCACCCTGCGCCGCAGCGGCCCGCCCTACCGGCTGACCCCGACCGAGCTGATGCGCTCGGCGATGGTGACGTCC
Source organism: Amycolatopsis sp. SID8362 (assembly GCF_010550475.1). Lineage (NCBI taxonomy): Bacteria > Bacillati > Actinomycetota > Actinomycetes > Pseudonocardiales > Pseudonocardiaceae > Amycolatopsis > Amycolatopsis sp. SID8362. The sequence goes on along the minus strand of NZ_JAAGNB010001470.1, from coordinate 4,348 downwards.
GGGGCGATCACCCAGCGCCTCGACAAGATGGAGGCGCGCGGGCTGGTCGAGCGCACGCCGAACGAGACGGACGGCCGCGGCGTCCGCGTGGCGCTGACCGACGCGGGCGGTGAGCTGATCGACCGCGCGCTGCCGGAGCACGTCGAGAACGAGCACCGGATCCTGAGCGCGTTGAACCCCGGCGAGCGCGACGAGCTGGCCGCGACGCTGCGCACGCTCCTGGAGAGCCTGGGCGGGTCCTAGGAAATCTGGCGGACCGGTTCGCCGTCGAGCAGGTAGTCCAGGTCGATGCGGCCGCCGGCCGCCGCCAGGATCGCGTCGATCGCCAGGTCCACGTCCAGCTTGCGGCCGTGCTGGTCGGCGTAGGCGCGCATCAGGTTGCCGATGTGGCGTTCCGGGTTGCGCCACGACGGCCAGCGCAGCGACGCCTGCCGCGCCAGCTTCGTGAAGTCGGTCTGGCGCTCGGTCACCTCCAGCAGCCACTCGAGGTAGACGCGCATCGCGTGGAACGCGGTGTGCCCGGGGTTGGCCACCGGGCCGTGGCCGGGGACCAGGGTGCGCGGGCGGAACGTGTCCTGGAGCCAGTCGAGCGCGTCGAGCCAGCCCGGGATCGAGCCGTGGACCGCCACCGGGGTGTCGCCGATGACGACGAGGTCGCCGGTGAACAGCGTGCCCGAGCGGGGCTCGTGCACCACCAGGTCGCCCGCGGTGTGCGCGACGCCGGGCACGGCGACCACGTCGGCCGCCGCGTCGCCGAGGTCGAGCCGCCGCCAGCCGATGACCGGGTGGACCGCGTCCGGCTCGGGCGGCTCGAGGACGCCCCAGCGCGTGTACGTGAAGACGTTGCCGTACGTCTGCGGCCCGGCCTTGACCACGTCGAGGGCGGCCGGCGCGGCCAGCGCCGTCCCGCCGTCGCGCAGGGCGACGCCGAGGCCGTTGTGGTGCTCGCCGTGCGCGTGCGTGATGACCACCGTGAGCTCACGGTCACCCGCGTACTTCCGCACGTCGCGCACCAGTTCCAGCGTCGCCTGCTCGGTACCGCAGGTGTCGATCAGCACGACGCCGTCGCTGCCTTGGATCCACCCGCTGTTCGCGACGAACCACTCGGCCGGGCTCTTCACGTAGGCCACCACGCCCGGCTTCGCGTGCCGTAGCGGGACGATGTTCGATCTGACGGCCGGCATGCCTTCCCCTCCCTCATGCAGACGATGCGTTAACGACGGCGGCCTGGCCAGGTTGCGCCCGATCTCCGAAATGTTCGGGCCGCGACACTTTTCGATCGGCCGACCGGTCGAATAATTTTCGGGTTTTCGCTCTTGACAGTCGATCACGACCGTCCATACTGGTATATACCTTTATGGGAGGGTCCGGGGTAACACAAGGGGGCTTCGCGCTCGTGGGCCGACGGAAGGTCTGAGGGGTCCTTCCGTCGGCCGCGCGAAGACCGGTCACGGCAGTTGACACAGATACTGGTACGAACCAGTATGACTCCTGCCGTCCGGGAGGAGAAACATGGCGGGGGCACACGTCCGGATCGACAACCGGCTGATCCACGGGCAGGTCACCGTCGCCTGGACCCGCCGGCTCGGCGTGCGCCGCCTGCTGGTCTGCAACGACGACGTCGCCGCCGACGAGCTGCAGCAGGTGCTGCTGCCGCAGGCCGCCCGCGGGCTGCCCACCGCCGTGCTGTCGGTGGCCGCGACGCTCACCGTCCCGCTGGACGGGGATGTCATGATCATCGCGAAGGACCCCGAGGACGCCTTCCGCCTCGTCGAGGGCGGGCTGCGGCCCGGGGTCGTCAACGTCGGCAACGTCGCGCCCCGCCCGGGCACCGCGTACACCATGGTCACCCGCTCGATCGCGGTCACCGCGGACGAAGCGGGCGGCTACCGCAAGCTCGCCGCCGGGGTGCCGCTGGTCACGCAGCTGATGCCGCAGGACAAGCCCGCCGAATTCGTCCCACTGCTCGACCGGAAAGGGCTCTAGCCCCGCATGCTCGTCGCGCTGGCCCTGACCATCTGGGCGATCTACTGCACCTACGACGGGCTCGGCCCGTTCCTCATCTACGCCCAGCGCCCGCTGATCGCCGGCTCGGTGGCCGGGCTGATCACCGGCAACCCGCTGCTCGGCCTGCTGATCGGCGCGACGCTGGAGCTCGCCGCCCTCGGCGTCTACACCTACGGCGGCGCGACCATCCCGGACTACCAGACCGGCGCGATCGTCGGCACCGCGCTGGCCGCGGGCGCCGCCGGCGGGACGTCCGCACAGGTCGCCGTCGGGATCGGGGTCGGGCTGCCGGCCGCGATCCTGCTCTCGGCACTGGACCCGGTCGGCAAGATGGTCACCACCGCGCTGGTGCACCGGGCCGACGCCTACGCCGCCGACGGCAACGCCCGCGGCCTGGCCACGATCCACTGGGTCAGCCTGGTCCCGTGGGTCGCGGTGCGCGCGATCCCGACCTTCCTCGCCGCGCTCGCCGCGTCCGGCGGCCTGGTCAAGGACATCACCGCGAGCATCCCGGCCGGGTTCGTGCAGGGCATGACGCTCGCCGGGTCGCTGCTGCCGGCGGTCGGCTTCGCGCTGCTGCTCGGCATGATGGAGCTGTCGCGGTACTGGTACCTGCTGCTGATCGGCTTCGTCGGGTACGCCTACCTGAAGCTGCCGGTGCTGGGGATCGCGCTGGTCGGCGTCGCGGTCGCGATGCTGTTCGTGACGCTCAAGCGCGACGAACCGGCGATCGCCGTGGCCGAGCCCGAGCCCGCCGGGGAGGCCACCCTGGACCCCCGGCTGACCAAGCAGGACCTGCGCCGGGTGTTCCGCCGTTACTTCTGGTCGAGCCAGATCTCCTGGAACTACGAGCGGATGCAGGCGCTCGGGTTCGCGTACTCGATGGAACCGGTGCTGCGCCGGCTGTACCCGGACAAGGCCGACTACGTCGCCGGCCTGCAGCGGCACCTGCAGTTCTTCAACACGTCCGTGCTCATCGGCGGCCCGCTGATCCTCGGTTCCAGCGTCGCGCTCGAAGAGGCCGGGACGCCGAAGTCGGCGGCGAGCACCAAGGTCGCGCTGATGGGGCCGCTGGCCGGCATCGGCGACACCGTCGTCTTCGCGCTGTACAACAGCATCGTCTTCACCATGGGCGCGTCGTGGGCGCTGCAGGGCAACTGGCTCGGCCCCGCGTTCGCCGCCGTCATGGTGCTCGTGCCGTACGCGCTGGTGCGGCGCTGGCAGTTCGGGTTCGCCTACCGCGAGGGCAAGCGGCTGGCCGGGCACCTCGCCGCGGGCGCGCTGGCGCGCGTCGCGCAGGGGGCGACGGTGCTCGGGTTCGTCGTGCTCGGCGGGTTCATCCCGTCGATCGTCAAGGTCGTCACCACGCTGACCTACCGGCAGACCACCACGGTCCAGGGGCAGGCGGTGACCCAGTCGGTGGCGATCCAGGACCGGCTCGACGAGCTGCTGCCGTTCCTGCTGCCGGTGCTGGTCACGGCCGGGGTGTACCTGCTGACGGCCAAGGCCCGGCTGCGGCCGGTCTGGGTCATCGGCATCGTCGTCGTCGCCGGGGTGGTCCTGGGGTGGCTCGGCTGGTTCGCGCCGTCGGCCCCGGCGAAGAGTTGAGGGAGTCCGCCATGTCCGTCCCGATCATCCTGGCCGGTCACGGCCGGCTGCCCTCCGGCGTCGGCGAGGCCGCCGAAATGATCCTCGGCCCGCAGTCGCGGCTGAAGGTCTGCGAGCTGAGCCCGCGCGACAGCCCGGAGGAGTTCGGCGCCCGCGTGCTCGCGCTGGCCGGCGACGCCGAGGGCGTGCTCGTGCTCGCCGACCTGCACGGCGGCTCGCCGTTCAACGCCGTCCGCAAGCTCGCGGCCGGGCATCCGCGCATCCAGCTCGTGTCGGGGCTGAACCTGCCGATGCTGCTGGAGGTCCTGCTGCACACCACCGGCGACGTCGCCGAGCTCGCCGGCGTGGCCCGTGCCGCCGGCCGCGACGGCGTGGTCGACGTCCTGGAATCGACCTGGTGACCGCCGCCCTCCTGCTCGCCGCGCAAGACGTCCGGATCACCCCGGAGCCCGGGCACCCGCTCGGCGGCTACCTGGCCCGGCACGGCGTCGCGACCGGCACGCACGACGAGCTCGAAGCGTCGCTGATCTGGCTGTCCACCGAGGACGACCCGGGCGTGGTCTGGGTGGCGCTGGACGCGCTCGCGGTCGACGCCGGCCTCACCCGCACGCTGGCCGACGCGGTCGGCGCGGCGGTGGGCGTCGACCCGGAGCGGGTGCTCGTCTGCGCGTCGCACACGCATTCCGGGCCCGAGGGCTGGACCGGCCCGCTGCACCCGGGACTGCCGGGGGAG
>NZ_JAAGNB010000133.1:0-28792 GCF_010550475.1 Amycolatopsis sp. SID8362 | reverse complement strand
CCGCCCGGCGGCTCCCTGCGCCCGGCGGTCGTCGCCCCAGTGGCTTCCGCCATGCTCGGTCCCCCTTCCGGCCCGGCCGCCGACTTCGCCGCGGCTCCCATCCACCGCGCGGCCCCGCCATGAACTCAGCCCGGCGAGCGCGAGGCCGTCGCCGGCGCGCTGAACACCGAAAGTCCGTGGCCGGCCGGCCGGGGCGCTGGGAGCATGGCGGACATGTTCGAAGAGCAGCGGGTGCCCGACCGGCAGATCCGAGCGGCCCAGACCGGGACCACGCTCCGGGTCTACCAGGCGTACTCACCGTCGATCGCCGAAGCCGCGCTCGAGAAGCAGACGTTCGTCGAGCCGTTCAAGCGCGACCGGATGACGTGGATCAAACCCTCGTTCCGGTGGATGGCGTACCGCTGCGGCTACGGCAGGAAGCCGGGGCAGGAGCGCATCCTGGCGATCGACATCACCCGCGAAGGCTTCGAGTGGGCCCTCGCGCACGCCGCGCTGAGCCACCCACGCCGTGACCAGGCCAAGGACGCCTGGCAGCGAGAGCTCAAGACGAGCCCGGTGCGCATCCAGTGGGATCCGGAGCGAGACCTCCACCACAACGCGCAGAACTTCCGGGCCATCCAGATCGGCCTGAGCGGCGAGGCGGTCGACCACTACGTCGACGAGTGGATCACCGCCATCACCGACGTCACCCCGGTGATGCGCGACATCTCCGGCCTCCTGGCCACCGACCAGCTGCACAAAGCGGTGAAGCTCGTCCCCCACGAGCCGCCGTACGAGCTGTCACCCGAGCTGGCCGCCGCCGTCGACGCCACCGGCTAAGGCAGCGCCCGCCACTTCAGCGAGCCCAGCCCGGCCGCCTCGACGTCCGGCCGGGAAGCCCACCGCACGGTGCCCGGGCGGACGTGGACGCCGGCCCCGACCAGCCAGTCCGGCTCGTCGGGCTCGACCCACTCCATCTCCTCGAAGTCGGCGAGCGTCGGCCAGACCGCCTGGCACGAATCGCACCGGAGCACGACCGTCCCGGACTCGGTGACCAGCGGCCGCACCAGGCCCTGGTCCCAGAACGAAGGACATTCGACCAGCCACATCACTCCAGTGGAGCCCGCCGCGGTGAACGTCCGGCGGCAGCCGGGCGAACCCGGAAAAAAGACGCCGCGAACCCTGTACCGGGTCCAGCGCTTAAGGTTCCCTTAGCACATCTTGATCGAGTCAGTGACCGATCCCCTAGTGCGCCACGCCTCACACAGGCCGGTTCCATCACATCGCGGTCACCGAGGGGGTTAGCCTGGTAGGCGCATCAGCGGATTCAAGATCGAGATCGAGACGGATAGAGGCGAGCCCCAGCCGTGTCCAGCAGCAGCCCTGCGTCACAGTTCGGCCCCAACGAGTGGCTGGTCGAAGAGATGTACGACCAGTTCCTCGCCGACCCTTCCTCAGTCGATGCCGCATGGCACGACTTCTTCGCGGACTTCAAGCCGACGCAGAACGCGCAGGCCAAGGCGGACAACGCCCGGCAGCAGGCGGAAGCCAAGCCTGCCACCAACGGCCAGGCGGCGCAGCCCTCGGCCAAGGCCGTGCAGAACGCGGAGTCGGCGGCCAAGCAGGCCGCGCCCGCGAAGGCTCCCGCGAAGCCGGCCCCGAAGGCCGCCCCCGCGAAGCCCGCCGCGGCCAAGGCCGAGCCGAAGGCCGACGCGAAGAAGGAAGAGCCGGAGTCGAAGCAGCTGCGCGGTGCCGCGGCCGCCATCGCGAAGAACATGGACGCTTCGCTGAGCGTCCCGACCGCGACCAGCGTGCGCGCGGTCCCGGCCAAGCTGATGGCGGACAACCGCATCGTCATCAACAACCACCTCAAGCGCACGCGCGGCGGCAAGATCTCCTTCACGCACCTCATCGGCTACGCCATGGTGCGCGCGCTGAAGGACTTCCCGAACCTCAACCGGCACTACCAGCAGATCGACGGCAAGCCGTTCGCGATCACGCCGGAGCACGTCAACTTCGGGCTCGCCATCGACATGAAGGGCAAGGACGGGTCCCGCAACCTCGTCGTCGCCTCGGTCAAGAGCGTCGAGGACATGACGTTCCTGCAGTTCTGGCAGGCCTACGAGGACATCGTCAAGAAGGCCCGCAACAACAAGCTCACCGCGGACGACTTCGCGGGCACCACGATCTCGCTGACGAACCCGGGCGGCATCGGCACCAACCACTCGGTGCCGCGCCTGCAGGCCGGCCAGGGCGCCATCATCGGCGTCGGCGCCATGCAGTACCCGGCGGCGTTCGAGGGCACCAGCGAGAAGACGCTGGTCGACCTCGGCATCAGCAAGATCATGACGCTGACCTCGACCTACGACCACCGCATCATCCAGGGCGCGGAGTCCGGCGAGTTCCTCAAGCGCATCCACCAGCTGCTGCTCGGCGAAGACGGCTTCTACGACGACGTCTTCACCAGCCTGCGCCTGCCGTACGAGCCAATCCGCTGGGTCGCCGACATCCCCGAGGGCCCGGTCGACAAGACCGCCCGCGTGATCGAGCTGATCGACGCGTTCCGGATGCGCGGCCACCTGATGGCCGACACCGACCCGCTGAACTACCGCCAGCGCAGCCACGCCGACCTGGACGTCCTGTCCCACGGCCTGACGCTCTGGGACCTCGACCGCGAGTTCCCGGTCGGCGGCTTCGCCGGCCAGGAGCGGATGAAGCTGCGCGACATCCTCGGCGTGCTGCGCAACTCGTACTGCCGCACGGTCGGTATCGAGTACACGCACATCCTCGACCCCGAGGAGCGCCGCTGGATCCAGGAGCGCGTCGAGATCCCGCACGAGAAGCCGGACCCCGCGGTCCAGAAGTACGTGCTCTCGAAGCTGAACGCCGCCGAGGCGTTCGAGACGTTCCTGCAGACCAAGTACGTCGGCCAGAAGCGCTTCTCGCTGGAGGGCGGCGAGACGGCGATCCCGCTGCTCGACACGCTGCTGGACAAGGCCGCCGAGCACGAGCTCGACGAGGTCGTCATCGGCATGCCGCACCGCGGCCGCCTGAACGTGCTGGCCAACATCGTCGGCAAGCCGATCAGCCAGATCTTCCAGGAGTTCGAGGGCAACCTCGACCCGGGCCAGGCGCACGGTTCCGGTGACGTGAAGTACCACCTCGGCGCCGAGGGCAAGTACTTCCGCATGTTCGGCGACGGCGAGACGAAGGTCTCCCTGACGGCGAACCCGTCGCACCTGGAGACCGTGGACCCGGTCCTCGAGGGCATCGTCCGCGCGAAGCAGGACCTCCTGGACAAGGGCGGCGAGGGCTACACCGTGCTGCCGGTCCTGATGCACGGCGACGCGGCCTTCGCGGGCCAGGGCGTCGTCGCCGAGACGCTGAACCTGTCGCTGCTGCGCGGGTACCGCACCGGCGGCACCGTGCACGTCATCGTCAACAACCAGGTCGGCTTCACCACCGCGCCGGAGCACTCGCGCTCGTCGCAGTACGCCACCGACGTCGCGAAGATGATCGGCTCGCCGATCTTCCACGTGAACGGCGACGACCCCGAGGCCGCGCACTGGGTGGCCAAGCTGGCCGTCGAGTACCGGCAGGCGTTCCACAAGGACGTCGTCATCGACCTGATCTGCTACCGCCGCCGCGGCCACAACGAGGGCGACGACCCCTCGATGACGCAGCCGGCGATGTACGACATCATCGACACCAAGCGCTCGGTGCGGAAGACCTACACCGAGTCGCTGATCGGCCGGGGTGACATCTCCGTCGAGGAGGCCGAGGCCGCGCTGCGCGACTTCTCGAGCCAGCTGGAGCACGTCTTCAACGAGGTCCGGGAGCTGGAGAAGCACCCGGCGAAGGCGAGCCCCTCGGTCGAGGAGGAGCAGCAGGTGCCGGCCAAGGTCGCGACGGCGATCACCACCGAGACGCTGGAGCACATCGGCGACGCGTTCGTGAACGTGCCGGAGGGCTTCACGCCGCACCCGCGCGTCAAGCCGGTCATGGAGCGCCGCCACAAGATGTCCCGCGAGGGCGACATCGACTGGGCGTTCGGCGAGCTGCTCGCGTTCGGGTCGCTGGCGATGGAGAGCCGCCTGGTGCGGCTGTCCGGCCAGGACTCCCGCCGCGGCACGTTCACCCAGCGGCACTCGGTCTTCATCGACCGCAAGACCGGCCAGGAGTACGCGCCGCTGCAGAACCTGGCCGAGGGCCAGGGCCGCGTGATGATCTACGACTCGGCGCTGTCGGAGTACGCGGCCGTCGGCTTCGAGTACGGCTACTCGGTCGCCAACCCCGAGTCGCTCGTCATGTGGGAAGCGCAGTTCGGTGACTTCGTCAACGGCGCGCAGACCGTCATCGACGAGTACATCTCCTCGGGCGAAGCGAAGTGGGGCCAGCGCTCGGACGTCGTGCTGCTGCTGCCGCACGGCCACGAGGGCCAGGGTCCGGACCACACGTCCGGCCGCATCGAGCGGTTCCTCTCGCTGTGTGCGGAGGGCTCGATGACGGTGGCGGTGCCGTCGACCCCGGCGAACTACTTCCACCTGCTGCGCCGGCACGCCCTCGACGGCATCCAGCGTCCGCTGGTCGTCTTCACGCCGAAGTCGATGCTGCGCAACAAGGCCGCGACGTCGCAGGTCGAGGACTTCACCGGCGAGAGCCGGTTCATGTCGGTCATCGACGACACGACGCCGGACCCGGCGAAGATCCGCAAGGTGCTGCTGACCTCCGGGAAGCTGTACTGGGAGCTGGTCGCGGAGCGGGCGAAGCGCGAGGCGCACGACGTCGCGATCGTGCGGATCGAGCAGTACTACCCGCTGCCGAAGAAGAAGCTGGTCGCGGCGCTGGAGCGGTACTCGAACGCGCAGCAGGTCGCGTGGGTCCAGGAAGAGCCGGAAAACCAGGGCGCGTGGCCGTTCTTCGGCCTGAACCTGCCCCGGAAGTTCCCGGAGCTGCTCTCGGGCCTGCAGGTCGTCTCGCGCCGCCCGATGGCGGCCCCGTCGGCCGGCTCGTCGAAGGTGCACGAGGTCGAGCAGAAGGCGCTGATCTCGAAGGCGTTCGACTGATCGCTTGAACGACGAAGGCCCCCGCGCTTCCGGTGCGGGGGCCTTCGTCGTTCAGCTGAGCGATCCTGACGCCGCTTTCGCCAGGCTGTGGGCGTTGCGGCGGCAGCGCTCGATGTTCTTGTCCGACGTGTCCGCGGCCGTCACGATCACCGTCACGTCGACGTTGCCCTGGTAGAACCGCACGCCGCACTGCATGGTGCCGCCGCTGTCGTAGTCGACGTCGGCCGCCTTCGTCGCCTTCCCGATCTTCTCGGTGATCGGCTTCGCGCCGCGTTCGACTTCGATGTCGTAGCCGGCCTTCGCGTACCCGGGGCCGGTGCCCGAGCCCGGCTGGTTCGACTTCGCCAGCATCATCGACACCGTGCCGGACGACGAACCCGCCTTCGACCACGAGCAGCTCAGCTGGGACAGCTGGATCTGGTCGTCCGAGGTGCTCGCCGGCTCGGCCGGGGCGTCGCTCGACAGCGGCGGCAGGTTGTTCATCCGGCTGCCGACCTCGCTGCAGCGCGGCAGCGACGTGTACTTGTCCGGCTCGCCGGTCGCCGACGTCGTGGGCGGTGCCGCGGTCGAGGGCTTGTCGTCGGCCGTCAGGAGGAAGAACGCGCCGACGCCCGCCCCGGCCAGGACGAGCACGCCGACCGCGACCAGCACGACCACCAGCGCCGTCTTCCCGCCGGACTTCGGCGGCGGGTAGCCGGGGTACTGCTGCTGGGGGTAGGGCTGCTGCGGGTACGGGTACTGGGGTCCTTGCTGCACGAACCGGACACTAGGCCATTCGTGCGACCGGGGCGGGCCATTACGGGCAAATCACTCAGCCGGGCAAACCACTCAGACGGTCAGCGACCAGCTGTCGATGCGCCCGGTGTCGAGCGAGGCGACGTCCTGGACCCGCAGGGACCAGGTGCCGTTCGCGGCTTCACCGGAGACGTTCGCGCTGTAGGTCGTGTTGATGTTGTCGGAGGAGTCGCTGCTGGAGTTCTTCAGCCGGTACGCCGAACCGTCCGGCGCGACCAGGTCGATCACCAGGTCGCCGACGTAGGTGTGGACGATGTGGACCTCCACGGCCGTCGTCGCCGACGCGTTGCGGTTGCAGCCCGAGACGCTCACCGAGCTGGTCACCGCGGCGCCGCGGTCGGGGATGGCGACGTCGGTGCCGTTGGTGACGGTGCCGCAGGTCGGCGGCGGCGGGGTCGTGCCGGTGCCGGTGTAGAGCAGGACGTTCGGCGAACCGGTACCCGGGCTCGTCACCTTGCCGGTGGTGCCGTTCGCGACGAGGGCGTCGCGGACCTGCTGCGGCGTCGCGCCGGTGTTGGTGGCCAGGTAAAGCGCCGCCGCGCCGACGACGTGCGGGGTCGCCATCGACGTGCCGCTGATCGTGTTGGTGGCGGTGGAGCTGCCGATCCACGACGACGTGATGCCGCTGCCCGGCGCGAAGATGTCGAGGCAGGAGCCGATGTTGGAGTAGCTGGCGCGGGCGTCGGTGGACGTCGTCGCGCCGACGGTGATGCCCGCCGCGACGCGGCCCGGGGAGCCGTTGCACGCGTTGGCGCCGTTGTCGTTGCCCGCCGCGAGGCCGTAGGTGATGCCCGCGGAGATCGAGCGCTGCACCGCGGCGTCGAGCGTGCTCGAGGCGCCGCCGCCGAGGCTCATGTTCGCGACGGCGGGCTTGACCGCGTTCGCCGTCACCCAGTCGACGCCGGAGATGACGCCGGCGGTCGTGCCGGAGCCGCTGCAGTTGAGCACGCGCACGGCGACCAGCTTGACCTCCTTGGCCAGGCCGTACTGCGAGCCGCCGATGGTGCCGGCGACGTGCGTGCCGTGGCCCTGGCAGTCGGTGGCGTCGCTGTCGTTGTCGACGAAGTCGTAGCCCGACGTCGCGCGGCCGCCGAAGGTGCTGTGCGTGAGGTTGATGCCGGTGTCGATCACGTACGCGTGCACGTTCGACGCCGTCGTGCCGTAGCTGTACTTCTGGTCGAGCGGCAGGTTCCGCTGGTCGACCCGGTCCAGGCCCCACGACGGCGGGTTCAGCTGGTCGGTGCTCGCCCGCACGACCTTGTTCTGCTCCACAGTGGACACCGCCGGGTCGGCGGCGATGCGCTTCGCCTGGGTCTCGGACATCGTGCCGGTGAAGCCGCGCAGGGCCGTGGAGAACGTCCTCGCGATGGTGCCGCCGTGGCGGCTCGTGACTTCCTTGGCCTTGCTCTCCGCCGCCGTGCCGTCCTTGAACACGACGATGTAGCTGTCCTTGACGGCGTCGGCGCCGCCGGCCCCGACGATCGTTCCTTCGCTCGCCGTCGCGACGGCGTTGCCGCTCAACGCGGTCAACGCCGAAACGGCGGCGACGACCCCGATCTTGGTCACCAGGCGCATGGTTCGTCCCTTTCTGGGCAGGGTCGACCGGGCGGTGCACGGCCGCCGGGTCGCCAGGGGTGAGACGTGAAGCGCGTTCACGTGGAACGTGGACGAAACTGTAGGTCGCGCTCACCCCAGATCGGTAGATCGTCCGGTTTGGGCAGTTCAAGACCACTCGAACGGTCCCCTACCAAAGTCGGCCCGCGAAAACGATTTCCGCTCGGCCCCGGTTCACGGCAAGGTGACGGCCATGCTGATCCGCCGCGAGACCCCGGCCGACCAGGCCGCCATCCACCGCGTCCACAGCGAAGCGTTCCGGCGCGAGGCGGGCGTGACGCCGATCGAGGCGCCGCTCGTCGACGAACTGAGAGCCGAGGGCGACGTGATCGACGCGCTGTCCCTGGTCGCGCTCCACGACGGCGAGGTCGTCGGGCACGTGTGCTGCAGCCGCGCCCGGATCGGCGACGACACGGCGGCCGCGGTCGGCCTCGGCCCGCTCGGCGTGCTGCCCGGGCACCAGGCCCGCGGGGTCGGGTCGGCGCTGGTGCACACGGTCCTCGGCGCGGCGGACGCACTCGGTCACGGTCTGGTCGTCCTGCTCGGCAACCCGGCCTACTACGCGCGGTTCGGCTTCGTCACCGCGTCGACGCTCTCGATCACCGCGCCGGATCCGGCCTGGGGCAAGCACTTCCAGGCCCGGACGCTGACGGGGTACAAGTCCACCCAGGCCGGCGCGTTCGAGTACGCGCCGGCTTTTTCGCGGATCTGAACAGGAGTCGCCCGATGTACGCACCGACGACGTCCGTAGGCGTCCGGATCAACCGTGAGCAGCCGCCGGCCAAGCTGGTCGAGCTGGCCCGGCAGGCCGAAGCCGCCGGCCTCGACGAGGTCTGGCTCGTCGAGGACTGCTTCTGGGCGGCTGGCATCGCCACGGTCGCGACCGCGCTGGCGTCGACGTCGACGATCAAGGTCGGCATCGGCGTGCTCCCGGCGGTCGCGCGCAACCCGGCGATCGCGGCGATGGAGCTCGCGGCGCTGGCCGAGCTGCACCCGGGCCGCCTGATCGGCGGCTTCGGCCACGGCGTCGCGTCGTGGATGCGCCAGATCGGCGCGTACCCGGCTTCGCAGCTGGCGGCCCTGGAGGAAACGCTGGTCGCGGTCCGCCGGCTGCTGGCGGGCGAGCGCGTCTCGATGACCGGGCGGCACGTCTCCCTGGACGAGGTCGAGCTGGTGTTCCCGCCTTCTGCCGTGCCTCCGCTGCTGGCCGGGGTCCGCCGCCCGAAGTCCCTGGCGCTCGCGGGCGCGGTGGCGGACGGCACGATCCTGGCCGAGCCGTCCCCGCCGGAGTTCGTCCGCGCGGCGTTGGCGGACATCGCGGCAGCCGGTCCCCACGCACTGGTGACGTACAACTGGCTGGCACTGGGCGACCGCGACCGCGCGCGCCGGACTGTGGCGGAGTCGTTGACCCCGGGCGCGCGGGTGCAGGTCGAGGGTTTGCCGTTCGCCGCGGAGCTGCTGGCGCTGGTCGATTCTTCGTCCACAGTGGACGAATTGGCGGCCGGACTGCGCCCGGAGTGGCTGGGCAAGCTGGCCGTCTGCGGGTCGTTGGACGAGTGCGTCGCGTCGGTGCGGGCGTTGCATGGGGCCGGGAGCGGGTCGGTGGTGTTGCTGCCGCTGCCGGAGGAACCGCCGGAGCAGGGCATCGAGGACGCGGGCCGGGTGGCGGCGGCCCTGCGCGGCTGAGAGCGCTATCCACAGTCCGGCGGGACTGTGGACAAGCAAGCGCGATCGCCGCTGTTCCCGGCTTTTCGTCGGGCCGCCCCGATAGACTGGCCAAGGGCACGCCCCCCCAGGGAGGGCGGGGGCCGCCCGGGCTTGCGGTCCGGCTGGCCGGGCTTGCGGTCCGGCTGGCCGGGCCTCCACGAAGGGTCACCGCACGGCCGGGCAGTCCTCAGCCCTCGGCTCGAGTACCAGCGGCTCGGCAAAAGTCTTGAATGAGTCATTCAAGACCTCCGAAGACCTGAATGACTCATTCAAGACAACCGCAAGACTGCGGCTGAGCGCGGAAAAGGAGTTCGCCGCCCGCGGGGAGCGTGTCAGGATCGGGCCATGCCGGTCGATCCGCACCTCCTCCTGGCCTTCATCGCCACCACCATCGTCGCCATGGTGATGCCCGGGCCGGACATGCTCTTCATCCTCGGCTGTGGCATGCGCGGCGGGCCGAAAGCCGGGCTGCTCGCCACCGCCGGGGTCGCCACCAGTGAGGCCGTCCACGTCGCCGTCGCCGCGGCGGGGCTCGCCGCGCTGTTCGCCGCCGTGCCCGTGGCTTTCACCGTCGTGCGGATCGCCGGGGCCGCGTACCTGATCCACCTCGGCGTCCAAGCCATCCGGAACCGGAAGCCGCTCGTCGAGCGGAAGGCCGAGCGCGCCTACCTGAGCGGACTGCTCACCAACCTGCTGAACCCCAAGATGGTCACCTTCACCATCGCCTTCCTCCCGCAGTTCATCGATCCGGCGCGAGGGCACGTCTGGCTGCAGTTCGCGGTCCTCGGCGCGATCCTGATCGTTTTCGAATTCCTCGTCGACGGCGCCGTCGGGGTGCTCGCCGGCCGGATCGGCGGGTGGGTGCGGCGGAAGAAGAACCAGCGCCGGATCGAGGTCGTCACCGGCGGCATCTTCATCGGCCTCGGGGTGAAGCTCGCTCTCGACTAGGACTTCAAGCCGTTGCGCGCCAGGAAGTCCTCCGCGATGTCGAGCGGGTTGCGCTTCTCCTCGGTGAACTCGACGTTGAGCCGCGTGAGCTGTTCGGTGGTCAGCGCCGCCGACACGCGGTTCAGCGCGGCGGCCTCGCCCGGCGACAACGTCCCGCGGGCCACCAGCGGGACGATGTTCTGCGCCGGGAACATGTTCTTGTCGTCGACCAGCGGGACGAAGCCGTTCGCGGCGATCGTCGACGACGTGCTGAACAGGTCTGCCACCTGGACGTCACCGGACTTCAGGGCCGCCACCGTCACCGGGCCGCCGGTGTCGGTCGTCCGGATCTCCTTGAACTCGCAGCCGTACAACGACTTGATCTTGTCTTTCCAGCGGCTGCTCCACTGCCCCGGCCCGCCGAACACCAGCTCACCGCAGCGCTTCCCGAGGTCCGAGAACGTCTTCACGCCGGTCGACGCCAGTTGCGGGCCGACGACGAGCAGGTCCTTGTCCTCGGCCGGTGCCTGGTCCAGCACCTCGAACCCCGCCGGGATCTTCTGACGGAGCTGCGCGTAGACGTCCTGCGGGGTGGTCGCCTGCGTCTCCTTGTCGAAGTACCGCAACAGGTTCCCGCTGTAATCCGGCACCACCGACAGCGATTTGTCCTGCAGTGCCTTGACGACGACCTCGCGGCTGCCCACCGGCGGCCGGACCGTCACGTTCGAAGCACCCGCGTCGCGCAGCGCGCCGGCGTAGATCTGGGCCAGCAGCAGGCTTTCGCCGACGTCGGACGCGCCGATGATGATGTCACCGGTCGCGCCGCCTTCGCCGCCGCCGGCGAGCGGGTTGCCGCAGCCCGCGGCCAAGAGCAGGGCAGCGGCCGCCAGAAAACGCTTCACGCCGCCACCTTCTTCACGGCCGCCGCGAGCCGGACGCCGCGCGGGACCAACGCGCGGTTCAGCAGCGCGAACAGGAGGTCGAGCACGATCGCCAGCGCCGTCGTGAGCAGCGCGCCCGCGATCACCTCGGAATAGTCCAAAATGGCCAGTCCGTCGAGCAGGAACCGGCCCAGGCCACCGAGTCCGACGTACGCGGCCACCGCGGCGGTCGCGACGAGCTGCAGCACGGCGTTGCGGATGCCGCCCAGCACGAGCGGCAGCGAGATCGGCACTTCGACCTTCCAGAGCCGCTGCCAGCCGGTCATCCCGACGCCTTCGGCCGCGTCGACCACGCCGTGGTCGGTCGCCTGCAGGCCGGCGTACGTCCCGGCCAGGATCGGCGGCACGGCCAGCACGACGAGCCCGATGATCGTCGAGGTGACGCTTTCGGTGAAGAGCAGGAACAGGAACGTGACGAGCCCCAGCGTCGGGAGCGCGCGGATCGCGTTGCCCACGCTCACCAGCGCGACGCCGCCGCGTCCGGTGTGGCCGACGAACAGTCCTAACGGGACGGCGACGACCAGCGCGATCGCCAGGGACAAAGCGGTGTAGCCCAAGTGTTCCAGCAGCCGCTGCGGCACCCCGTCCGGACCGGACCAGTGCGCCGGGTCGCCGAACCAGCGGAAGAGATCGGTGATCATGCGGCGGTCACCCGTTCCCACGGCGTCAGGACGTTGCGGATCCCCACCAGGACCAGGTCGACGACGAGCGCGAGCAGCAGCGTCAGCACGATGCCGACGACGATCGGCGAGAAGTACTCGCGCTGGAAGCCGTCGGTGAAGAGCACGCCGAGGCCGCCGGTGCCGATCAGCGCGCCGACGCTGACCAGGCTGATGTTGCTCACCGACGCGACCCGCACGCCGGCCGCGAGCACCGGCACCGAAAGCGGCAGCTCGACGGCGAAGAACTTGCGCGCCGGCTTGTACCCGACGGCGGTCGCCGCGGCGATCACCGACGGCGGCACCGCGTCCAGCGCGTCGAGCACCGGGCGGACCAGCAGCGCCGTGGTGTAGATCGTCAGCGCCACGACGACGTTGACGCTGTCCAGGATCTTCGACCCGATCAGGCCGGGGATGACGACGAACAGCGCGAGCGACGGGATCGTGTAGAGCAGGTTCGCCAGCACCATGAGGACCTGCCGCGCGGGCTGCCAGCGGTGGCCGAGCCAGCCCGCCGCGATCGCCAGCACGATGCCGAGCACCAGCGGGAGCAGCGCCAGGTAGACGTGGTCGCCCAGGTCACCGAGGACTTCGACGCGCGTGTTCGCGCTGCTCAGGTACTGCCCGAGCTCGTCGAAGAAGCTCATGACGCCTGCGGCGTGGCCTCGATCACGTCCAGGACCTGCCGGGCGACGACGCCGCCGAGCACGCGGTGGTCTTCGTCGACGACCACGCCGAGGCTGGCCGGGGACGACAGGGCGGCGTCGAGCGCGCCGCGGATCGGGGTGCCGTGGACCCACAGCGAGCCGCCGGCCACGAGGTCCGTTTCGGACAGTGCGCCGTCCACTGTGGAGTTCGGCGGCAGCCAGCCGCGGGGCTGCTTTTCGGCGTTGACGCCGAGCCGCCAGCCGTCGCTCGCCGGGGCCGGCGCGCCGATCTCGACCAGCTCGAGTTCCTTGATCTCGACGCCGTCGGCGGAGAGGAAGGACAGGCCGCGGTAGCCGCGGTCACGGCCGACGAAGGACGCCACGAAGTCGTCCACCGGGTGGCGCAGGACGTCGGCGGGGGTGCCGTACTGGGCGAGCTTGCCGCCGACGCGCATCACCGCGACCTTGTCGCCGAGCCGGACGGCCTCGTCGATGTCGTGCGTGACGAACACGATGGTCTTGCCCAGCTGCGACTGCAGCCGCAGCAGCTCGTTCTGCAGGTCCTCGCGCACGATCGGGTCGACCGCGGAGAACGGCTCGTCCATCAGCAGCACCGGCGAATCCGCGGCGAGCGCGCGGGCGACGCCGACGCGCTGCTGCTGGCCGCCCGAAAGCTGCGCCGGGTACCGCTTCCCGAGCTCCGCGGGCAGGCCGATGATCTCCAGCAGCTCGGCGGCCCGCTTGCGCGCCTTGCCCTTGTCCCAGCCGGACAACAGGGGCACGGTGGCGATGTTGTCCAGCACCGTCCGATGTGGAAAGAGCCCGGCGTGCTGGATGACGTAGCCGATGCCGCGGCGCAGCAGCGCCGGGTCGCCCTCGGCGACGTCCTTGCCGTCGAGCAGCACCTGCCCGCCGGTCGGCTCGACCATCCGGTTGATCATCCGCAGCGACGTGGTCTTGCCGCAGCCCGACGGGCCGACGAACACGGTGATCGTGCCGTCCTCGACCGTCAGGTTCAGCTTGTCGACGGCGACCGTCCCGTCCGGGTACTGCTTGGTCACGTCGCGGAATTCGATGGTCACTGCCACTCCCCATGTCCCGGTCCGTCCGACCGTAGCCGAGTCCGAGGTGGTTGGCACGCTGTTCCGCTGGGTGGCTACTGAGGCTTATTCTGGTTAGCCCGCCGCGCCCCGCACGCCGGCAGCAGATGAGCACGGAAGTCATGCGGCGGGCGACGGCTGAATAAGCCTCACTACGCTCAGAGTCCGTGAGCGCACTCGACGACGTCCTCGCCGCGCACGGCGTCGGCGTCCGCCCGCTGTACCGCGTCATCGACCTCCTGCGCACCGGCGACCACGACCTCGGCGAGCTGGTCCGGCTGTCCACGGCGCCGCGGCGCAGCGTGGAGGACGTCCTGACCGCGCTCGGCGACGACCTCGACCGCAGCGGCGACCGGCTGCGGATCGCCCCCGGCGTCGCCGCGGCGTACCTGCAGTACAGCGTTCCCCGCTACGGCGACCCGCTCGACGAAGCCGTCGAGGGGCACGAACTGCTGCCGAAGATCGCCGAGTGGGTGGCGGAGGTGCCGTCGCCGCTGGCCGCGCTCGACCACGTGCAGGCCACGCCGGGCACCGTGCTGCGCCGCGCGCTGTGGCTGGACGCGCAGTACGACCTCGCCTCCGCGCGGGTGCTGTTCCTCGGCGACCACGACCTGACGTCGCTGGCGGTGCGCGCGGTCTGTCCGGCGGCCTCGCTCACGGTCGTCGACCTCGACGAGCGCGTGCTCGCCTACCTGGACGACCGCGGCGAGCGCGCGATCGCGACGGCACACGCGGACCTGCGCGTCGGCCTGCCCCCGGCGTTCGCCGGCCGGTTCGACCTGGTGTTCAGCGATCCGCCGTACACGCCGGAAGGCATGGGGCTGTTCGCCACGCGCGGGGTGCAGGCGCTGCGGGAGCCGAGCGAGGGACGGCTGCTGCTGGCCTACGGCTACAGCCCGCGCCACCCGGCGCTGGGCGCGCAGGTGCAGCGCGCGCTGGCCACGCTCGGGCTGACGTTCGAGGCGATCCTGCCGGGCTTCAACCGCTACTTCGGGGCGCAGGCGATCGGCAGCGCGGCGGACCTGTACGTCTGCCAGCCGACGGCGAAGGCGAAGAAGGTGCGCGGGGCCAAGGCGATCTACACGCACGGGCCGCAGTCGGTCGAAGCGGCGGGCACCAAGCCGGCGCTGCTGGAGAAGCTGAAGGAGATCGCCGCCGCCGGCGGGCTCGCGCTGGAGTCGCGGCCGGTGGACTGGTCGATCTCCGGCCCCGAGGGCGACGCGGTCGCGATGGACCTCACCGGCGACCCGGGCCCATGGCTGCTGCGGACGCTGCTGGGCACGAACGCCCGCCGGCTGGCCCTGCTCGTCCCGAACGCGCACCCGGACCTCGCGGACCAGGTGTCCCAGGAAGCGCTCGCGTCACTCGTCCGGGGGAAATACGCGCTGCGGTACCTGCGCAGCACGCCGGACAACCGGCACGCGGTGGTCGTCGCGGACGCCGTCGAGCACCAGGACGAGGTCCTGACCCGCGCGCACGCCCGGCTGGCGAACGTCTCCCTCGACGTCCCGGCGGACCTGACGGACCTGCGCCTGGTCGACGTCCCCCGCCACCGCCTCACCCAGCTCCTCTGAACGCGCCGAAGGCGGCACTTTCACGTGAAAGTGCCGCCTTCGGGATGGGTCAGTCCGTGACGCCGTCGGCTTCCGCGGCCTTCGCCACCGCCGCCGCGACCTCCGGGGCCACCCGCGGGTCGAGCGGGCTGGGGACGATGCGGTCCGGGCCCAGGTCGTCCGTCGCGACCGACACGATCGCCTCGGCGGCCGCCAGCTTCATGTTCTCCGTGATCGCCCGCGCGCCGGAGTCCAGCGCGCCGCGGAAGACGCCCGGGAACGCCAGCACGTTGTTGATCTGGTTCGGGAAGTCGCTGCGGCCGGTGGCCACGATCGACGCGTAGCGCGCCGCCACCTCCGGGTGGACCTCCGGGTCCGGGTTCGACAGCGCGAACACGATGCCGCCGCCTGCCATGCGGCCCAGCAGCGACTCGTCGATCGTCGCGCCGGACAGGCCCAGGAAGACGTCCGCGCCTTCGAGCGCCTCGGCCAGGCCACCGCGCAGGCCGGCCTTGTTCGTCGTCTCCGCCAGGCGCTGCTTGACCGGGTTCAGGCCGTCGCGGCCGTCGTGGATGATGCCGCGCGAGTCGAGGACGGTGACGTCGCCGATGCCGGCCTCCCGCAGGATCTTGGCGCAGGCGACGCCCGCCGCGCCGGCCCCGGAGACGACGACGCGCTGGTCGGCGATCGCGCGGTCGAGCACCAGGTTGGCGCCCCGCAGCGCGGCCAGCGTGACGATGGCCGTGCCGTGCTGGTCGTCGTGCATGACCGGGCAGTCCAGCGCCTCCTTGAGCTTGTCCTCCAGCTCGAAGCACCGCGGCGCGGAGACGTCCTCCAGGTTGACGGCCCCGAAGGACGGCCGCAGCCGCACGAGCGTCTCGACGATCTCGTCGACGTCGGTGGTGTCCAGGACCAGCGGGATCGAGTCGAGCCCGCCGAACGTCTTGAAGAGGACCGACTTGCCCTCCATGACCGGCAGCGACGCGCTCGCGCCGATGTCGCCGAGGCCGAGCACCGCCGTCCCGTCGCTGACCACGACGACCAGCCGGTCCGCCCACGTGTACCGCTTGGCCTTGGCCGCGTCTTCAGCGATCGCGCGGCTCACCTTCGCCACCCCGGGGGTGTACGCGATCGAAAGGTCACGCGGGCTGGAGATGGGGCGCGTGGCCGCCACCGAGAGCTTGCCGCCCTCGTGCCCGGTGAAGATCTCTTCGTCGGTGACCGGCGCGACGGCGCCGGTGGGGTCGCTCATGGGGTTTCCTGTCGTCGTTTCCGTCATTCGTCCAGTGGGAATGACGGAACTCGCGGATCGAACGTGTGTCACTGGAATTTCTCCTGGGCCTGCGAGCGGGGGACCACGGCTGCAGGGGGACACCGTGGTGATTCCCGGCACGGCAGCCCAGCGCGGTAGCGCCGGCCTGTCGGCGAGGCGTCACGTCGGCCATCGGTGCCGTGGGTCTGGCGATGGCCGCGGACGCGGCGGTCCAGTCATTGTGACAGGTCCGGTCACGCGGTGGACCCCTCGGTGCGGTTGATGTCACACCAAAGCCCAATTCCGGCAATTCCCAAGACGTCTGTCCGGTTTTCTTGGCACCCGATATGATGAAGCTATGCAATTCCGCCGGCTGCGCGTCCCGGACGCCTTCGAGTTCTTCCCGCGGGCGTTCCCCGACGATCGGGGCCTGTTCGTGGCGCCGTTCCAGGAGGAGAGCTTCCGCGCCGCCGTCGGCCACCCGCTGCGCCTCGGCCAGTCCAACCACAGCGTGTCCCGGCGCGGCACGATCCGCGGGATCCACTTCGCCGACACGCCACCCGGCCAGGGCAAGTACATCTACTGCCCGCGCGGGTCGCTGCTCGACGTCGTCGTCGACCTCCGTGTCGGGTCGCCGACGTTCGGCGAGTGGGACGCGGTCCGGCTCGACTCGAGCGAGTACCGCGCGGTCTACGTCGCCGAGGGCCTCGGTCACGGCTTCGTCGCCCTCGAGGACGACACGGTGATGGCCTACCTCTGCTCCGAGCCGTACACGCCGACGGGCGAGCACGGGATCAGCCCGCTCGACCCGGCGCTGAACCTGCCGTGGCCGGCCGAACTGGAGCCGGTCCTCTCCCCCAAGGACCTCGCCGCGCCCACGCTGGCCGAAGCCCGGGAGAGCGGCCTGCTGCCGGTGTACGAGGACTGCGTCGCCTACTACGACAAGCTGCGCTCGATGAACTGAGGCCCACTCGCCGGGTTCGGCCGCGAAGCTGCTTGCCAACTTAGTAAGCGCGCATATAGTCTGCTCGCATGGCACTTTACGAGTACGAGCACAGCGAGATGTCCACCGCACCCGCCGCCGCGATCTGGCCGCTCTGGGCCGACACCGCGCGCTGGCCGGAGTGGGACGCCGGCGTCCGGTCGGTCGTCATCGACGGCCCGTTCGCGGCCGGGACCAGCGGCACGATGACGATGGACGGGATGCCGCCGATCCCGTTCACGCTCACCGACGTCACCGAAGGCCGCGGCTTCACCGACGAGACCCGGCTGCCCGACGCGTTCCTGCGGTTCGAGCACGTCCTGACCGACGTCGAAGGCGGCACGAAGATCACCTACCGCGTCACCATCGACGGTCCCGAGGGCTTCGGCCCGCAGGTCACCGAGGACACTCCCGACGCCATGCGCGCGCTGGCCAAGCTGGCTGAGGCATCCTCACGCGTATGACGGCTCCCGAGTCCCGCCTGCCCGGTCCAGAGCGCAGCCCCGGCTTCCTGCTGTGGCGCGTGACGCTGGCCTGGCAGCGGGCGATGCGGGCCGCGCTGGCCCCGCACGACCTCACGCACGTCCAGTTCGTGCTGCTGACCACGACGTGGTGGCTCACCCGCTCGGGCGAGCCGCCGTCCCAGCGGCAGCTCGCCGAGCAGGCGGGCACCGACACGATGATGACCAGCCAGGTCGTCCGCAAGCTCGCCGAGCGCGGCCTGCTCGCCCGCGCCGACGACCCGGCCGACGCCCGCGCGAAGCGCCTGGAGGTCACGCCGGCCGGCTTGGAGCTGGTCGCGAAGGCGCTGAAGGACGTCGAGGCCGCCGACGCGACCTTCTTCGAGGGCGTCGGCGACGGCTTCACCGAGTCACTGGCCCGGCTCAGCCCCTGACGTCTTCGGCGAGGACGCGCTCGATGTTGCGCTCGGCCAGCGCCGTGATCGTCACGAACGGGTTGACGCCGGTGCTGCCGGGGATCAGCGAGCCGTCCGTGACGTACAGGTTCCGGTAGCCCTTCACCCGGCCGTAGCCGTCGGTCGCCTCGCCGAGCACCAGGCCGCCCAGCGGGTGGTAGGTGAAGCGGTTCTCGAACGTGCGCGTGTCGCCGAAGAGGTCGTAGCGGTAGATGGTCTTGTTCGCCCGGTTGACCTTGTCGAACAGCGCCTTCGCGGCGTCGATCGACGGCTGGCCCTGCGACGCCGTCCAGCGCAGCTTCGCCGAGTCGGTCGCCGCGTCGTAGGTGAAGTGGCCGCGTTCGGGGTTCTTGGTGATGGCCAGGTACAGGCTGACCCACGTCTCGAGCCCGGCGGGCACCGGCGCGATCTCGGCGAAGGCCGGGTGCACCGGGTCGGCCCAGTTGTCGATGCCGAGCGCGGGCATGCCGGACTGCAGGCTGCCGGTGGTGTCCCAGACGTGGTTGGCGCGGCCGAGCATGACGTTGCCGTTGGTGCCCCAGCCCCGGCCGACCGCGTCGGCCAGCTCGGGCAGCCTGCCGGTCTCGCGGGCGCGCAGCAGCAGCTCGGTCGAGCCGAGGCTGCCCGCGCCGAGGAACAGGTGCTTGGTCGTGACGTGCTTGGTCGCGAGGACGGTCCCGCGGTCGTCGATTTCGCGGACGACCAGCGTGTACGTCCCATCAGGCTGGTGGCTGATCTCGCGGACCTCGTGCAACGCCTGGATCGTCACGTTGCCGGTGCCGAGCGCGGCGGCGAGGTAGGACTTGTCGAGCGAGCGCTTCCCGTGGTTGTTGCCGTAGATGACCTCGGACGCGTCGGCCGAGCGCGGCACCGTGCCCGCCTCCTCGCGCCGCAGGTAGTCCATGTCGTAGACGCTGGGCACGAACACCGTCTCGAACCCCGCCTTGCGGGCGGCCTTGCGCGAGACGCGGGCGTACTTGTAGGAGCGGCAGGTCTCGAACCACTCCGGGTCGACGACGTTGACGCCCAGCTGGGCGCGGGCACGCGGGAAGTACTTGCCGTACATCTCGTCGGCATCGACCCCGGGCAGGATCTCCTCGAAGTAGGAGCGCTTCGGCGTCACCGCCATCGCGCCGTTGACCAGCGAGCCGCCGCCGACGCCACGGCCGAGGTACACCGCCATGTCGCCGAAGTTCACCCGGTCGAGCACGCCGGCGTAGCGCCCGATGTCGCGGTTGGCGAGGTCGAGCCAGAGGAACGACGCGAGCGGTGCCTCGGTGCGGTCCTTGAACCACATCGACCGCTCGTCCGGGGTGAGCATCGGGCAGAACACCTTGCCGTCGGCGCCCGGCGTGGTCCACAGCCTGCCCATCTCGAGCATCAGCGTCGGGACGCCGGCCTCGCCGAGCCGCAGCGCCGTCACGGCGGCGCCGTAGCCGGTGCCGATCACCACCGCCGGGACGTGCTCCGGCAGCGTCGTCGCGGCGGCGGGCCGCGTCGACACCGTCGTGAGCCCCAGAGCGGCGGCGGAGTTCAGTGCGGCGAGGCCGAGGAAGCGGCGGCGGGAGAAGGCAGACATGCGCCCGATCATGACCCAGTTGAGTGAACAGTGTTAACTATTTGGAACACGTTTCACCCAGTCGAGGGAAATCCTCGGGTCTCCCCTGGGTGCGATCCCGGATGTCGCGGCCACGCGGGGCGAGCAAGCTCACGGCATGAAACTTCTCGCACTGGGGGCGGCCGCGGCCGCTGTCGCCGCACTGGGGGTCGTGCCCGGGACGGCGTCCGCCGACGAGCTGCCGACGTTCGACTTCTCGGACTGCCCGGCACCGCCCGCGAACGCCGACCCGGGCACGTGGCGCTGCGAAGCCTTTGTCTCACAAGGGAAACTGACGATCCGTGACACCGAGCTGCCACTCGGGGAGATGCGCCTGACGTTCAGCGAAGGCCGCGTCAACGGCGAGTACGCGCAGGTGTTCGGCGCGCTGCGGCACGAGCCCGTGCGCGTCCCCGGCCTCGCGGGCACGACGCTCCAGCTGCACTACGGCGGCTATTCGGACTTCCAGAGCAACGACGAGCGGCGCGGCGAGCTGGACGTCTACGCCACGCTGCGGCACCCGTTGCTGGGCAAGGACTGCCGGATCGGGGTCATCCACACCGTCGTCCACGACGACCCGGCCGTGCCGCCGACGGTACTCTCGACGAACCCGACGACCGTGCACTTCGGTGTCGTGGACCCGGATCTGGCCGTGCCCGCGACCACCGGCTGCGGGCCGCTGGGCCGGCTCGTCGACCGGCGGCTCGGCCTGCCGTCGCCGTCCGGCGAGAACACGTTCCACCAGACGACGTACGTGCGGTACAAGCCGCTCTAACGCTTCTTCGGCGTCACCCAGATGGTGATCGTCCCGGTGACCACGGGCTTGCCGTTCGCGTCCGAAATGGTCACCGGGACGGGCAGCTCGAAGCCCTCGTCCCCGAAGTCCGGCAGCTCGGGCAGCGACGCCACCGCGCGCAGGCCCGTTTCGGCCTTGGCGACGTACTGGACGGTCATGCCCTTCGGCAGCCAGCGGTGCGTCGGCGGGACGGTCGCCTCGGCGAGCATGCCCATCGCGATCTCGGCGAGGTTGCAGGCGGCGATCGCGTGGAACGTGCGGATGTGGTTGTAAACACCCCACCACTTCGGTGCGGTCACCTCGCAGTGGCCCGGCCGCAGCTCGCGCACCGAGGGCAGCACCGTGCGGAAGTACGGCACGCGCACGCACATCGCGGCGCTGAACAGCTGTTTCCCACCCGGCTTCGCGGCCAGCTTGTGCCACAGCGCGAACGTCGGCGTCTCGGACATGGGGTTCTCCTCGAACTAAGCTACTGGTCAGTAGCTAAGCAGACGACCTGCTGGCGCGCAAACGGCCGGGTATGTTCGGCCGCGTGGCGAACCGTCTCTTCCTCCTCCGGCACGGGCAGACCGAATGGTCGGTGAACGGGCGGCACACCGGCCGCACCGACATCCCGCTGACCCCGGCCGGGGAAGGCCAGGCACTGGCCGCCGGCGGCACGCTGCGCAGCCTGGTCGGCGGCCCGTCTCTGGTGCTCTCGAGCCCGCGCGCCCGCGCGCTGCGGACCGCCGCGCTGGCCGGGCTGCGCGTCGACGAAGTCACCGAAGACCTGGCCGAGTGGGACTACGGCGACTACGAAGGCGTCACCACGCCGGAGATCCGCGAGACGGTGCCGGGCTGGACGGTCTGGACCCACCCGATCCCCGGCGGGGAAAGCGCCGACGAGGTGTCCGCGCGCGCGGACCGCGTCCTGGCGCGCGCCCGCCGCGACAGCGAAACCGGCGACGTCATCCTGGTCGGGCACGGCCACTTCAGCCGCGTGCTGGTGGCCCGCTGGCTCGCACTCCCCGCGACCGCGGGCGTCCACTTCGGACTCGACGCGGCCGGCATCGCGGTGCTCGGCGACGAGCGCGGCGAGCCGCAGATCGAACACCTCAACCTGCTGCCCGCCCTGGAGGACTGACGTGCCCGACGACCGCATCCGCCGGATCAGACCCGACGACGTCGAGGCCGCCGTCGCCCTCGCGTACGCGCTGGCGGACTACGAGCGCGCTCCCGACGACTGCCACCTGACGGCTTCGCAGTTGCATGCCGCGTTGTTCGGCGAAGCGCCGAAGCTGTTCGGACACGTGGCCGAAGTGGACGGCGAGATCGTCGGCTTCACGGTGTGGTTCCTCAACTTCTCCACCTGGCGCGGGGTGCACGGGATCTACCTGGAGGACCTGTTCGTCCTCCCCGCGCACCGCGGCTCCGGCCTGGGCAAGGCCCTGCTGGCGGCGCTGGCGGCCGAGTGCGTCGCGAACGGCTATGCGCGGCTCGAATGGTCGGTGCTGGACTGGAACCCGGCCACGGAGTTCTACAAGGCGCTCGGCGCGGTCCCGATGGACGAGTGGACCGTCAACCGCCTCACCGACGCGCCCCTGCAGGCACTGGCGGCGCAGGCCTAGTCCTCTTCGCGGCCTTCACGCTCGGCGCGGCGACCGGCCAGGCCGCCGCGCTCGGCGGCTTCCGTCTCGGTCTCGCCCTCCCGCAGGCCCAGCGCCCATTCGCGGGCCGGGCGGCGGAACAGCAGCGCCAGCGCGGCGATGCCGAACAGCGCGACCGGCACACCCCACGCCGGCTCGCCGGACGGGCCGAGCAGGTACCAGCCGAGCCCGATCACGATCAGCGCGATCACCACGCCGGGCGAGCGCGCCCACGTCTGGCCGAGGACCAGCCCGCCGGACGCGGCCAGGAACGCCAGCGCCACCACGATGAACGTGCCCGACTCGACGAAGACGTTGTTCCCCGGCCGGGTCGGCGAGCCCAGGCCGTTCACCAGCACGATCACCCCGAACACCAGCAGGGCGAGCGACGGCACCGCGGTGACCACGCCGGCCAGCCGCACTTCACGGGGAGCGGGCGACAGCTTCACAGGGGCCTTCCGGAAGATCTTTTCGCGGGAGCACAGTGGACTCGACCAGGGCGGGTCACCGTGCGTGAGCTGATTCGATCGTATGCCACCCGGTCGGCCGTTTTCCCGGGGCCGCCCGGGCGCTGAGAATTCAAGTGTCGTCGATGAGCGGGCGGTCGGCCCGGGTGCACTTGTCACGACGAGCGGACGCCGCACGTGAAGGAGGGCCGCCCGCCACAGGGACGCGAAGGTGCTGTTCGCCGGGGTTGCGCCGGTCACCATGCGGGTCCGGAAGGTTCTCGGGCCGCCGGAAGTCACCTACCCTGCGGTAGTGCGCGCAATCCTCGTCGTGAACCCCCAGGCCACCTCGACCACCGCCGGTGGCCGGGACGTGCTGGCGCACGCGCTCGCCAGCCAGGTCAAGCTCGACGTGGTCGAGACGGACTACCGCGGCCACGCGATGGCCGTCGCGCGCTCGGCCGCGCGGGACGGGATCGACCTGGTCGTGGCGCACGGCGGCGACGGCACGGTCAACGAGGTCGTCAACGGCCTCCTGGCGGACGCGGACGGCGACCCCACGCAGATCGGCCCGGTACCCGCTTTGGGCGTCGTGCCCGGCGGCTCGGCCAACGTGTTCGCGCGCGCCCTCGGCATCTCCTCGGACCCCGTCGAAGCCACCCACCAGCTGCTGTACGCGCTGGAGCACGACGGCTCGCGCCGGGTCGGCCTCGGCCTGGCCGACGGGCACTGGTTCACCTTCAACGCCGGCCTCGGCTGGGACGCCGACGTCGTCGGCCGCGTGGCGAAGCGCCGCGGCAAGCAGACGACCGCCGGCCTCTACATGCGGGCCGCCGTCCGCTCCTACTTCCGGCCCCCGCTGGGCCGTCCGGTCCTCACGATCCGCGTTCCCGGTCACGAACCCGCCGAAGCGCTGACCGCTTTCGTGTCGAACACCGATCCGTGGAGCTACCTGGGCGAGCGTCCGGTCCACCTCAACCCGGGTTGCTCGTTCGAGACGGGATTGGGCTTGTTCGCGTTGAACGGTCTGGGGTTGCCCACGGTGTTCAAGCATGTACGGCGTGCTTTGGCTACGAAGAGCAACCAAAAAGGCCGGCGTCTCGTGCGTCACGATGACCTGCCGATGATCCGCATCGACGCAGCTGAACCGGTAAACTTCCAGGTGGACGGCGACCTCGTCGGCCAGCGGAATCGCGTGGAGTTTTTCAGCGTCCCGGATGCACTCACCGTAATCGTGTGACTTCGAGACCGCTGATCGCCTGCGGCAAAGTGCAATCTGCCGTTCGTCGACGCAGAAGCTCCACTCAGCGCATCAGCCTTCCCCCAGGCGGGCTGTTTCGGAGAGAAACCGCAGGTCAGAAGCGTCGCTCGGCCGGGTGAGCTGACTCACCGATCTTCCGCAAACCCTTGTCGAAAGCGGTGCTTCGTGAAAGCATTCACAAGCACCCAAGAACACGACCGCCATTGACGACTGTGGCGCGGCCCTCCCGCGCCATGTGTAAGGAGCTCACGAACATGGACTGGCGCCACGACGCGGCCTGCCGAGACGAGGACCCCGAGCTGTTCTTCCCGGTGGGAACCAGCGGTCCGGCTCTGTCGCAGGTAGCTCAGGCGAAGGCCGTGTGCCACCGCTGCCCCTCCGCTTCCGACTGCTTGGCCTGGGCTTTGGCCAGCGGCCAGGACGCCGGCGTGTGGGGCGGCATGAGCGAGGACGAGCGACGCGCGCTCAAGCGCCGCCGTACGCACATCGGCACGCGTACCAACGCCTGATTTCCCCAAGTTCCACGGATCCACCCGAGCCGTGCAAGGAATTTCACCCGGCGGGCATTTCTCGTGCCCACGCCGTCTGGGGCGATACCTACCCGGCTCAAGCTTAACAACCGAGGCGAAACCACCTGGCGACGGGTGTGCTGAAACCTCACCGGGACTTCAAGTCCTCCGCAAAACGTTGAACGGCCCGGCACCTGTGCACCTGGTGCCGGGCCTTCAGCGTGTTCGGGTCCGAACGCGACCGTCCAAAGCGACTGTCTAAAGCCGACGCGAGAGCGGGATGCGCAGCGCCGCTTCGGTTCCGGACACCCGGGTCGACGACGCCTCCGCGCGCACCTTCCGCAGCGAAAGCGATCCGCGCAGCTCGGACTCCACCAGCGTCCGCACGATCTGCAGGCCGAGCCCGTCCGAGCGCTCCAGCGAGAACCCCGAGGGCAGCCCCCGGCCGTTGTCGCGGATCACGACGTCCAGCCAGCGCGCCGAGCGCTCCACGATCAGCTCGACCTTGCCGGAGCGGCCCGCCGGGAAGGCGTGCTCGACGGCGTTCTGCACCAGTTCGGCCAGCACCATCACCAGCGGCGTCGCGATCTCCGCGACGACCACGCCGAACGAGCCCGTGCGCTTCAGCCCGACCTGCGACTCCGCCGTGGCGACCTCGCCGACCATCGGCAGCACGTTGTCGAGCAGCTTGTCGAGGTCGACGCGCTCGTCGACCGAGATCGACAGCGCCTCGTGCACCAGCGCGATCGACGTCACCCGGCGCACCGACTCGGCCAGCGCGAGCCGCGCCTCCTCCGACGACGTCCGGCGGGACTGCAGGCGCAGCAGCGCGGCCACCGTCTGCAGGTTGTTCTTCACCCGGTGGTGGATCTCGCGGATCGTCGCGTCCTTCGACAGCAGCGCGCGGTCGCGCCGCTTCACCTCGGTGACGTCGCGGACCAGCACCAGCGCGCCCGCCGCCTGCCCGGCCGGGCGCAGCGGCAGCGCGCGGAACAGCACCACGGCACCGCGCCGCGAATCGGCCTCCGTGCGGCTCGACGGCTTCCCGTCGAGCGCCTCGATGATCCGGTGGGACACCTCGGTCGCGTCGAACGGGTCGCGGATCAGCGAGCGCGTCAGCGGCGCCAGGCGGGTGCCGACCAGGTCGGATTCATGCCCCATCCGGTGGTAGGCGGACAGGCCGTTCGGGCTGGCGAAGACGACCGTGCCGCTCGAGTCGAGCCGGATCAGCCCGTCCCCGACCCGCGGCGAGGTGTGCGTGTCGGTGGCGTTGCTGCCACTCGGCGGGAACGTGCCGTCGACGATCATCTGGCACAGGTCGCCGGCGCTGCCGAGGTAGGCGATCTCCAGCGGCGAAGGCACGCGCGGCGCGGCCAGGTTCGTCTCGCGGCTCATCACTGCGACGACGTCGTCGTGGAAGCGCACCGGGATGGCCTCGCGCCGCATCGGCAGGTCGCGGTACCAGTGCGGGTCTTCCTCGCGGCAGATCCGCACCTCGCGCATGGCCTTCGCCAGCTGCGGGTGCTCCTCCACCGTGAACCGCGTGCCGACGACGTCCTCGGGGTGCGCGGTGGGCGCCGTCGTCGGCCGCGCGTGCGCGACGCAGACGAAGTCGCCGCCGTCCGGCTGCAGCTCCTCGGTCACCGGGACCCAGAGCAGGAAGTCGGCGAAGGACAGGTCTGCCAGCAGCTGCCATTCGGCGACGACGGTCTGGAGGTGGTCCGCCGCCTCCCCGGGGAGGCCGGTGTTCTCGGCGAGCAGTTCGGCGAGCGTCGACACGGTTACTCGACCGTCCCGAGCACGTCACCCTGCTGGACGCGGTCGCCCTTCGCCACGGCGAGGCTGGTCAGCGTGCCTGCCTTCTCGCTCACGGCGGGCAGCTCCATCTTCATCGACTCCAGGATCAGCACGGTGTCGCCGGCGTTCAGCGCGGCGCCGGGCGCCGCGACGACCTCGAGCACGGTGCCGACCATCTCCGCCCGGATCTCGGCCATCGCCACCCCTCCTCGTGCTCGCCCGACCACCCCATCCAACCAGAACGGGACGTCATGACACACTTGAGAGGTTGACCAGCTTCGCCGACGAGGAGTGAACATGTCGAAGCGCGCCCGCAAGCGTCGCGACCGGAAGAAGAACGGCGCGAACCACGGCAAGAAGCCCAACGCCTGAGCGTTCGGCATGCCGAAGGCCCCCACACCGAGGTGCGGGGGCCTTCGTCGTGCTCGGGCGCGTTATTCGGAGCGCTGCTCGAGGGTGATCTCGGTGCGTTCCACGGTGACGCCGCCGCGCGAGGCGACGGTCTGGCGGATCGACGCGCGCAGCCGGCTCTTCAGCTCGGCGGGGGCGTGATCGCCACCGCACTTGCGGGCCAGGAGCTGCTTGATGTGCTCGTCGATGCCGTACTCCTCGAGGCACGGCGGGCAGTCGTCGATGTGGGCGCGCAGCGCGGCGTCCCGCTCGGGGCTGCACTCGCGGTCGAGCAGCAGGTAGATGTCGGCGAGCGCTTCTTCGCACCGGACCTTGTCGGACGCGCCTTCGCACATGTCGTTCATCGCCCGGCCACCTCCTCCTTGGCACCCCGGATGAAGCCGCGTTCCCTCGCGACGTCGGCGAGCAGGTCGCGCAGCTGGGCGCGGCCGCGGTGGAGGCGGGACATCACGGTGCCGATGGGGGTGTCCATGATCTCGGCGATCTCCTTGTACGCGAAGCCCTCGACGTCGGCCAGGTAGACGGCCAGCCGGAACTCCTCGGGCAGCTTCTGCAGCGCGGCCTTGACGTCGGTGTCGGGCAGGTTGTCCATCGCCTCGACCTCGGCCGAACGCAGCCCGCTGGAGGTGTGGCTCTCCGCCTTGGCGATCTGCCAGTCGGTGATCTCCTCGGTGGGCTGCTGCACGGGCTGCCGCTGCCGCTTGCGGTAGCCGTTGATGTAGGTGTTGGTCAGGATGCGGTACATCCAGGCCTTGAGGTTCGTACCGGCCTTGAAGGACGCGAAGGCGGCGTACGCCTTCAGGTAGGTCTCCTGGACCAGGTCTTCGGCGTCAGCGGGGTTGCGGGTCATCCGCATCGCGGCCGAGTACAGCTGGTCGAGCAGCGGCATGGCGTCCCGCTCGAAGCGCTCGGCGCGCTCGGCCTCGGTCGCTTCCTCCGGCGCTGAGTTCTGCGTGCTCGGCAAACCGTTCCCTTCCCGCTCGGCGTCGATGCGCGTGCGCGCATACGGCAGACCCGAGTTTACGCGGGGGCCGGGCACGCCGCGGTTCGCCGGTGCATCGGGACGACGACGGCTGCGAGAGCGTGTGGTGGCGAGCGTTGGTGTCACGTCCCGTACAACCGATCGGGGCAGGCGGGCATTCCCTAGACTCCGGCCCATGGCTGGCAAGGGCACCCCGGCGACGGCGTTGTTGGGCAAGCAGAAGGTGGCGCACACGCTGCACG
Organism: Amycolatopsis sp. SID8362; assembly: GCF_010550475.1. Lineage (NCBI taxonomy): Bacteria > Bacillati > Actinomycetota > Actinomycetes > Pseudonocardiales > Pseudonocardiaceae > Amycolatopsis > Amycolatopsis sp. SID8362. Next base: position 988 of record NZ_JAAGNB010000133.1, on the reverse strand, counting down.
CGTACGACCACGACCCCCGCGCGGAGTCGTACGGGCTGGAGGCGGTGGAGGCGCTGGGCCTGGACCGGGCGCGGGTGTTCAAGACCCTGGTCGCCGAGGTCGACGGCCGGCTCGTGGTGGGCGTGGTCCCGGTCACCGGCCAGCTGGACCTGAAGGCCCTGGCCGCGGCGGCGGGCGGCAAGAAGGCGAAGATGGCCAACCCGGCGGCGGCCCAGCGGGCGACGGGGTACGTGCTGGGCGGGATCTCGCCGCTGGGACACCGGAGCCGGTTACCGGTGGTGATCGACGCGTCGGCGTCGGCGTTCGAGACGGTGTTCTGTTCGGCGGGGCGCCGGGGGCTGGAGGTGGAGCTGGCGCCGGGTGAGCTGATCCGGCTGACCGGTGCGGTGGTGGCGCCGATCGCGGCCTGACCTGCCGATTCACTCCTCAGGCTGGGCGCGGACGTAGTGAATGACTCATTCATGTCGTCGGACGACATGAATGAGTCATTCACTTCATTCAGGGCCTCCGGACCGGGCGCTCGGGACCAGGTCAGGCCAGCGGGCGCAGCACCCGCGACAGCCACTCCGTCGCCGCCCGCGACACGCCCTCCAGGTCCTTCGACAGGCTGTGGTCCCCCTCGACCACCACGATCTCGTGGTGCGGCCCCGCCGCGGGCCGCCCGAACGGGTCGTTCTCCCCCTGCACCACCAGCACCGGCACCTCGACCGCGTCCAGCTCCGGCTGACGCGTCTTCTCCGGCTTGCCCGGCGGGTGCTCCGGGAACGCCAGGCACAGCACCGCCACCGCCTGGCCCTGCGCGGCCGTCCGGCAGGCGACCCGGGCGCCCGATGACCGGCCGCCGAACACGAACGGGAGGTCGTCGAAGCGCGCCGACAGGTCGTCCGCGATCGTCAGCCACGCCGTGTCCAGCTGGTTCGCCGGAGCCGGGGCGCGGCGGCCCGCCACCCGGTACGGCTGCTCGACCAGCGCCACGTGCACGCCGGCG
>NZ_JAAGNB010001424.1:0-7866 GCF_010550475.1 Amycolatopsis sp. SID8362 | reverse complement strand
GCGGGCCGCCGGCCGCGGCGGCGGGAAGTAGTGTCGGTGTTGTCGGTCGTGCTCACGGCTCCATCATGACGCACGACCCCGCACAATTCAACGTTCAATGAATTTTGGCCCCGCCGTCGCCGGATCTGCCCGGGGCGGCACAATGAGCCCATGGTCAGCGCTTCCGCCGGTTCGACCGGTCCCGGCTCGGTCAGCCCGTCCCGCGAGGACTTCCGCGCCCTCGCCGAGAGCCGCCGCGTGATCCCGGTCGTGCGCCGGGTCCTCGCCGACGGCGAGACGCCGATCGGGGTGTACCGCAAGCTCGCCGCCGACCGGCCGGGCACGTTCCTCTTCGAATCGGCCGAGAACGGCGCCTCCTGGACGCGCTGGTCGTTCATCGGCGTGCGCAGCCCGGCCGCGCTGACCGTCCGTGACGGCGAAGCGGTCTGGACCGGCACCCCGCCGGTCGGCCTGCCCAGCGAAGGCAACCCGCTCACCGTGCTGCGCGAAACGATCGAAGCGTTGCACACCGAGCCGCTGCCCGGATTGCCGCCGCTGACCGGCGGCATGGTCGGCTACATCGGCTACGACTCCGTGCGCTGGCTGGAACGGCTGCCCGAGCTGGCCGAGCGCGACCTCGACATTCCCGAGCTGACCATGCTCCTGGCCACCGACCTCGCGGCGTTCGACCACCACGAGGGCACGGTGACGCTGATCGCGAACGCCGTCAACTGGGACGACTCGCCCGAGCGCGTGGACGCGGCCTACGACGACGCGGTCGCCCGGCTGAGCGCGATGACCGAGCAGCTGCAGGTGCCCGCGCCCGCCACCGTCGCCGCGTTCGATCGGCCCGCGCCGGAGTTCGTCCGGAAGCGCTCCAAGGAAGACTTCCACGCCGCGGTCGAGAAGGCCGTCGAGGCGATCAAGGCCGGCGAAGCGTTCCAGATCGTGCCGTCGCAACGGTTCGAGATCCCGACCGCCGCCGACGCGCTCGACATCTACCGCGTGCTCCGGACGTCCAACCCGAGCCCGTACATGTACCTGCTGCGGCTGGAGGGCTTCGACATCGTCGGCTCCAGCCCGGAATCCCTCGTCACGGTGCGGGACGGCCGCGCGACCACGCACCCCATCGCGGGCACCCGCTGGCGCGGCGCCGACCCGGAAGAGGACGCCCAGCTGGCCAAGGACCTCCTCGCCGACGAGAAAGAGCGTGCCGAGCACCTGATGCTCGTCGACCTCGGCCGCAACGACCTCGGCAAGGTCTGCAAGCCGGGCACCGTGCGCGTCGTCGACTTCTTCCAGATCGAGCGCTACAGCCACGTCATGCACATCGTGTCCACCGTCACCGGCGAGCTGGCCGAGGGCAAGACGGCCTTCGACGCGGTCACGGCGTGCTTCCCGGCCGGGACGCTGTCCGGCGCGCCGAAGGTCCGCGCCATGCAGCTGATCGAGGAGCTGGAGCCGGTCCGCCGCGCGCTCTACGGCGGGGTCGTCGGCTACCTCGACTTCGCCGGCGACGCCGACACCGCGATCGCGATCCGCACCGCGCTGGTCAAGGACGGCATCGCGCACGTCCAGGCCGGGGGCGGGGTGGTCGCCGACTCGGTACCGGACTACGAGGACACCGAATCGCTGAACAAGGCCAGGACCGTGCTCTCCGCGGTCGCCGCCGCGCAGACGATGGTGGCGGCGGGCACGCTCGACCCGGCCGCGGACTCCGCCCATGTCTGAGCCGGTCGCCAAGCCGTCGCGACGTCCACTGTGGATGATCGTGACCGGGCTGCTGCTCGGCGCGCTCGCGCTGTGGGGCGCGTCACGGCTGACGTGGTTCGCCGAATTCCGCGACGGCGGCGTGCGCGGCACGGTCCTCTACCGCGAGACCGGCGAGCAGCAGGCGACCGCGCTGGTGCCGCTGGCCCTGCTCGCGCTGGCCGGGGTGGCCGGCGTCATCGCGACCGGCGGCTGGGCGCGGCGCGTCCTCGGCGTCGTGCTCGCGCTGGCCGGCGCCGCCGCGGTCTGGACCGGAATCGACGGCGTCCGCTTCGGCGGCTACGCGGCCGGGCTCCCGGTGTCCCAGATGCTGATCGGGCGCGGGCTGGCCGTGCTCGGGGGAATTCTCGTCGCCGCGGGCGGGTTGGCAGCCGTCAAGGGCGCGGGCAAGGCGGCCCGGCTGGGCGCCAAGTACGCGGCTCCCGCCACGCGGAAGAAGACCCGCGATCCGGACGCCGAGCTGTGGGAAGCCCTGTCGGAAGGGGAGGACCCGACCGACGTCCGCGGCAGGCATTCGGAGTAACGCACGCACCCGGAACCGAGCGCTCCAGATGCGGGGGTTAGCATCGTTTCGGCGGGAAGGGGAAGGTTTTTGTGAGCGACCTTGCGAGTGAATCCGTGAGCACGTGCCAGGGCGGGGGCGCCCGGTGAGCGTGCTCGAAGACATCGTCGCCGGCGTGCGGGAAGACCTCGCCGTGCGGGAATCCGCGCTGCCGTTCGACGAGCTGAAGATCCGCGCGGCCGCCGCCCCGGCGCCCCGCGACGTGATGTCCGCGCTGCGCGAGTCCGGCATCGGCGTGATCGCCGAGGTGAAGCGGCGCAGCCCCTCCAAGGGCGAGCTGGCCGACATCCCCGACCCGGCCGCGCTGGCGAAGGACTACGAAGACGGCGGCGCGCGGGTGATCAGCGTGCTGACCGAGCAGCGCCGCTTCGGCGGGTCGCTGGCCGACCTCGACGCGGTCCGCGCCGCGGTGGACATCCCCATCCTGCGCAAGGACTTCATCGTCAGCCCGTACCAGGTGCACGAGGCCCGCCTGCACGGCGCGGACATGGTGCTGCTGATCGTCGCCGCGCTGGAGCAGAACGCGCTCGTCGCGCTGCTCGACCGCGTCGAGTCGCTGGGCATGACCGCGCTGGTGGAGATCCACAACGCCGAGGAGGCCGACAAGGCCCTCGAGGCGGGCGCCAAGGTCATCGGCGTCAACGCGCGCAACCTGCACACCCTCGAGGTGGACCGGGACGTCTTCTCGCGGCTGGCCCCCGGCCTGCCGATGGACGTCTACAAGGTCGCCGAGTCGGGCGTCCGCGGGCCGGGCGACCTGATGTCCTACGCCGGGCACGGCGCCGACGCGGTGCTGGTCGGCGAAGGGCTCGTCGCGTCGGGTGACCCGAAGGGCTCCCTGGTCAAGCTGGTCACCGCCGGATCGCACCCCGCCTGCCCGAGGCCGTCCCGGTGACGGAAAAGCACGACAAGCACGACCCGGACGAGCGCGGCTACTACGGCCCGTACGGCGGGCGGTTCATGCCGGAGGCGCTGATCGGCGTCGTCGACGAGGTCGCCACCGAGTACGACAAGGCCCGCCACGACCCGGACTTCCTGAACGAGTTCAACCGCCTGCTGAAGGACTACGCGGGCCGCCCGTCGCTGCTCACCGAGGCCAAGCGCTTCGGCGAGCACGCCGGCGGCGCGCGGGTCTTCCTCAAGCGCGAAGACCTGAACCACACCGGCTCCCACAAGATCAACAACGTGCTGGGCCAGGCGCTGCTCACCAAGCGGATGGGCAAGAAGCGCGTGATCGCCGAGACCGGCGCGGGCCAGCACGGCGTCGCGACGGCGACCGCGTGCGCGCTGCTCGACCTCGACTGCGTCGTCTACATGGGCGAGGTCGACACCGAGCGCCAGGCGCTGAACGTGGCCCGCATGCGGCTGCTGGGCGCCGAGGTCATCCCGGTCAAGACCGGTTCGCGGACGCTGAAGGACGCGATCAACGAGGCGCTGCGCGACTGGGTGACCAACGCGGACACCACGCACTACCTGTTCGGCACGGCCGCCGGGCCGGCGCCGTTCCCGGCGATGGTGCGCAACTTCCACCACGTCATCGGCACCGAGGCCCGCGAGCAGATCCTGGAGCAGGCCGGGCGCCTGCCCGACGTCGTCGCGGCGTGCGTCGGCGGCGGGTCGAACGCGATCGGCATCTTCTCCGGCTTCTACGACGACCCGTCCGTACGGCTGGTCGGCCTGGAGCCGGGCGGCGAGGGCATCGAGGGCAACCGCCACGGGGCGACGCTCACCAAGGGCACCCCCGGCAACCTGCACGGCGCGATGACGTACCTGCTGCAGGACGAGGACGGCCAGACGGTCGAGTCGCACTCGATCTCGGCCGGGCTCGACTACCCGGGCGTCGGCCCCGAGCACGCGTGGCTGAAGGACACCGGCCGCGCCGAGTACCGGCCGGTCACCGACGCCGAGGCGATGGACGCGTTCAAGCTGCTCTCGCGCACCGAGGGCATCATCCCGGCGATCGAGTCGGCGCACGCGCTGGCCGGCGCGCTGGTGCTGGGCCGCGAGCTGGGCCCGGACGGGTTGATCGTGGTCAACCTTTCGGGCCGCGGCGACAAGGACATGGACACGGCGGCGAAGTGGTTCGGGTTGGTGGGCGAGTGAGCGGGCTGGACGACCTCTTCGCGACGACGCGCGCGGAGGGCCGCGGCGCGCTGGTCGGCTACCTGCCGGCCGGGTTCCCCACGGTTTCCGGGTCCAAGGACCTGATCGCGGCGTGCGTCGACGGCGGCGCGGACCTGATCGAGGTCGGTGTCCCGTATTCGGACCCGGTGATGGACGGCCCGACCATCCAGGCCGCGTCGGTGACCGCGCTGGACAACGGCTTCCGCCTCAAGCACGTGTTCGAGGTCGTCGAGTCGGTGGCTTCGCGCGGCGGCCGCGCGGTCGTGATGACGTACTGGAACCCGGTCAACCGCTACGGCGTCGACCGCTTCGCCCGCGACCTCGCCGCGGCGGGCGGGCTCGGCCTGATCACGCCGGACCTGATCCCGGACGAAGCTGCTTCGTGGCTGGAAGCTTCTTCGGCCCACGGCCTAGACCGCACGTTCTTGGTGGCGCCTTCGTCGTCCGAAGAGCGGCTCGCGTTGACGGCGGCGGCGTCGTCGGGCTTCATCTACGCGACCGCGGTGATGGGCGTGACGGGCGCGCGCGACCAGGTCGGCGCGGGCGCGGAGGAGCTGGTCCGTCGCACGCGAGCGCACACGACCCTGCCGATCGGCGTGGGCCTGGGCGTCCGCTCGGGCGACCAGGCGGCCGAGGTGGCGTCGTTCGCGGACGCGGTGATCGTGGGCTCGGCCCTGGTCACGGCGGCGGCCGAAGGCCCTTCCGGCGTGCGTGCGCTGTCCGCGGAGCTGGCCGACGGCGTGCGCCGGGCGGTCGCCACCGCTTGACCTGGAGTGCGCTCCAGGTGTCAGGCTGGCACCGTGACGTCCTACACCCCGGCCCAGGTGACCGAAAAGACCGGCTTCACCATCGACACCCTGCGGTACTACGAGCGCATCGGCCTGCTCCACCACGTCGGCCGCACAGCCGGCGGCAGGCGGGTGTTCACCGACCAGGACGTGGAGTTCCTGCAGCTGCTCAGGTGCCTGCGGTACACGGGCATGCCGGTGGCGGAGATGCTGCGGTTCGTGTCGCTGCTCCGGTCCGGTGAGGCGACTCGGGAGGAGCGTGTGGAGGTGTTGCGCGACCACGAGCGTCGGGTGGCGGCGCAGATCTCGCGGCTGCAGGAGCACCAGGACCACATCCAGTTCAAGATCCGGCTGTACAGCGGGGCGGAGGAGCTGGCTGTCGCACCGGCGTGACGCCCTCACCTGATCCAGAACTGTCGGTGGCGGTCCGCATACTCGTGTGATGATCCACAACGCGTTCTTGAGGCCGCCACGACCGGACGGTTGGACAGTCGACGACGTTCTCGCCCTGCCCGAGGAACAAACCCTGCTTCAGCGGACCGAACTCGTTGACGGGGTACTTCTCGTGAGCCCGTGGCCGGGGCTGGAGCACCAGCGGCTTCTCGGGAAGCTCCAACGCGCCTTGATGCCCGCACTGCCGGACGGTACGGAGTTGCTGCCGGGCGTGAACGTACGCCTCGAAGGCCAGCGGCTGGTGGTCCCGGACCTGGTGATCCTCAACCGTCCCGGGGCTGACACCCTCGCCTTCGCGGCGAGCGATGTCCTGTTGGCAGCGGAGATCGTCTCGCCATCGACCAAGGTGCAGGACAGGATTCTCAAGCGGGCTGTCTACGCCGAGGCCCTGATCCCGTTCTACCTCCTGGTCGAGCCGGACTCCGCCACCCTCTTCGAACTCCACAGCGGCGACTACGAACCCATCGCCAAGAGTGACAACGGCGAGCTCCACCTCACCCGCCCCTTCGAGGCCACCCTTCGCCTCTGACCCGCTTTGTACGAAAGCTGTACGCGGCTCGATCAAGCTCCGCGGCATGGACTTCGACTTACGCCCCCTCCCACGCCGCACCTTCCTCCGCGGCGCGGCCGGCGTCGCCGTCGCGGGAGCAACCGGGCTCCTGCTCGCCAAGTCGGCGGAAGCGCAGACCGCTCCCCGGATCTACAGCTGTGCCGAGTGGGGCGCGCGGCCCCCGGCCGATGCCCTCACCACCCTCGACCACCCCGCGAACCGCATCCTCATCCACCACGTCGCCAGCGCGAACAGCACCGACTACTCGCTCGCCCACGCCTTCCAGGTCGCCCGGGACGACCAGCACGACCACATGGACAACAACGGCTGGTCCGACACCGGCCAGCACTTCACCGTCAGCCGGGGCGGGTACCGGCTCGAGGGGCGGCACGGGAGCCTCGACGCGCTGCGCGGGCGGACCACCATGATCCAGGGCGCGCACTGCCCGGGGCAGAACACCAACGCCATCGGCATCGAAAACGAAGGCACCTACACCAGCGTCGAGCCGCCGGAGGCGCAGTGGGCGTCGCTCGTTGTCTTCTGCGCCTACATCTGCCGCCAGTACGGTATTTCGCCCGACGAGATCAAGGGCCACCGCGACTTCTACAACACCGAATGCCCCGGCGACCGCCTCTACGCCAAGCTCCCGCAGCTGCGCGACGAGGTCAGAGCCTCAATGTAGGTACCGCACCACGGCGCACAGCTCGTCCGGCGGCAGCGAACCCAGCCGCGCGATCTCGCCGCGGCGCACGTCCATCAGGGTCGTCGCCAGCTCCGGGCCGAACGCCGCGGTCAGCTCCGGATCCGCTTCGAACGCCGCCACCGCGTCCGCCAGCGACGTCGGCAGCCGGGCCGCCGACGGGAGCGTTCCCGGGTCGACGTCCACCGGGGCCGGCAGCGAGGCCGACGCGGACACGCCCGCCAGACCCGCGAACAGCAGCGCCGCCACGACCAGGTACGGGTTCGCCGTCAGGTCGAAGCACTTGACCTCGAAGTTCGCCGTCCGGTCGCGCTGCCCGGCCGGGCCCTGCACCAGCCGCAGCGGTGCCTCGCGGTTTTCCAGGCCCCACGCGCTGAACACGCCCGCCCAGTGGTGCGGCTCCAGCCGCAGGTAGCTCACCACCGAGGGCGCGCCGATCGCCAGCAGGGCCGGCAGCCGGGAGAAGATGCCCGCGCCGAACGCCTCCGCAGCCGGCGTCAGCCCGAAGGGACCGTCGCCGCCGGAGCACAGGTTGCGGTCGCCGTCCCAGATGCTCAGGTGGACGTGGCCGCCGTTGCCGACGCCGCCCGGCTCGAACTTCGGCGTGAACGACGCCCGCAGCCCGTGCCGCTCGCTGACCGTCCGGATCGTCTCGCGCGTCAGCACCGCGATGTCGGCCGCGCGCACCGGGTCGTCCGCCGCCACCGACAGCTCGAACTGGCCGGCCGCGTACTCGGGGTGGATCTGTTCCACCGCAACGCCTTGCGCGGACAACGTGGCCACCAGCGCGCGCAAGTAGGGCGCCTGCGCGGAAAGCCGCGCGTAGCCGTAGGCCGGGCCCGCGGTGGCCGAGCGCGGGTCGTCCGGCGCGTCCGCCGCGGTGATCACCCATTCGAGCTCGAACGCCAGCCGCGCGCGGTAGCCCCGCGCGGCCAGCTCG
>NZ_JAAGNB010001372.1:0-5842 GCF_010550475.1 Amycolatopsis sp. SID8362 | reverse complement strand
CGACAGGGCCGAAGCCGGGACCGAACCCACCGCCGGGACCCGAGCCAGGACCAAACCCCGTGCTCGGTCCCGTACCTGGTGGCTGGTAGCCCGGCGGGTACTGCGTCGACGGCGGCACGAAACCCTGCGCACGCACGCTGTCGTCCACGCCCGGAGTGTGCGCTCCCGGCGGCGTGACCTGCCCCGGAGGCGGTGGCTGGACCACCGGCGGGCCGACGGGCGGGTGCACCGCCGGCGGCGGCTGGACCTGCGCCCCGATCGGCCGGTCGTCGTCCCCGCCGCCCGGCGTCCGCTTCCGAGGTGGCGGTTCGACGGGCTTCTTCGGGTCCTGCACCGTGAAGTCGCCGCCGGTGTACTCGCGGAGCTGGCCGTAGTCGATCGTCCGGGCGGCGGTGTTCGAGCTGGACTGGTTCGAGTACGCCGTGTACCGCTCGACGTTCTCCTGGGCCTTCCGGTTGTACTGGTTGATCTTGTCTTCGGTGTCGGTGTCCCACGGCGTCGCGACGTCCCAGGCGCTGCGCGTCGGCGGCTGGTCGGTGACGTCCGGGTGCAGCGAGTTCTTCATCTGGTGGAACTGGTCGATCTGCGCCTGGGCCAGCGTCGAGTTGCGGTCCAGCGTCGTGGACGCCGAGGTCGCCGACGCCGTCAGCGGCTGGAGCCGCTCCCGCGCCGCGTCCGAGGCGCCGCCCGTCCACGCGGATTCGAGGCCGGAAGTCAGCTCGCGCGTGCCCTGCTCGAGCCGGAGCTGGTAAGCCGACTGGTCGACGCCGGCCTGGTGCACCTTCTGCAGCGACTCGGTGCCGGGACCGTGCATCACGGCCTGGACCAGCTGGCCGGGCGACAGCCCGGAAGCCTGCGGGTTCGCGGCCCCGGTGCCGGTCTGCGAGCCGACGTACGCCCCCGCGACGGCGCCGGGCAGCCCGCCCGCGAGCAGGCCGACGCCCGCGCCGGTCAAGACGTTGCCGAGCCGCTCACCACCCGACTGGACGGCATGCGCGATCTCCGACCCGACGTGCTTGGCAGCGTCGAGCATGTCGCCGAACAACCCCACCGAACCGCGCTCCCCTCGCGTTCGATCTCCCCTCTTGCGTCACGGACAATACCGCACCGATTACCGACGGTGTGACGAATCGACCAGGTCAGACGATCGCACCTGCCACCGCGTCAGCGGCCGCAGCGCCCCCATGCACACGACGGCCATGCCGAGCGCGCAGAAGAAGTGCACGACCCACGCCCCGACCAGCGAGGGCCCGCCCCACGACCCGGCGGCCCCGGCCTCGGTCCAGAAGAACCCGAAGGTCGCGATCCGCCCGACGAGGTACCAGACCAGCAAGCCGACCGGAAAAGCCACGACGGCGGCACCGAAGCCACCCGGTCCAGGTTCGGCGCCGAGCCACCGCCGCGCGAGCCGCTCCCGCGCTTTCGGACCGGCGAGGTAGGTGGGCAGCGCGAGGACCGCGTAGATCGTCCGTTTCCAGTCGGAGATGGTCATGGAGATCACGCTATGAGCCGCTGACCAGCGCGAACACCAGGCTGACCGCCCCGAGTGGGCGGGGAAAACCGGAACTTCGCCGAATCTGTCGGACCCGTGTGCCACACTCGGTCGCCGTACGGTTACCGACGTGAACGGGGAGGTTCGCGTGTCGAATCCTGAGCAACTGATCGCGGACTTCGAGTCCCGGATGGCGGAGTCCCAGCGCAAGGCCGAGCGGATGGTCGGCGAGATCGAAGCGGTTTCGGTTTCCGAGCGCAGCAAGGACGGCCAGATCGGGGTGAAGGTCGACCACGCCGGGAACCTCGTCGATCTGGAGATCGGCCCGAGCGTGCGGGACAAGCCGGACCTCGCCGGCGAGATCCTCCGCACCGTAAAGGCGGCCCAGAGCAAACTCGCTGCGGCGATGCGCGTCGGCGTCACCGATCCGGTCGGGCCCGAAGTGATGAACCAGCTGGTCAACCGCCTCGAGCAGGCGTTCCCGGCCCCCGAACCGGAAGGCTTCGTCCCGCCACCGGCTTCGCCTCGCAACGATGGCGACCGGTTCGTGCCGGAAGAGGAACGGCAGGCCGCTCCGGCACCGAAACCGGCGCCGCCGCGCGCGCCGCGCCCGTCGTCCGACGACGGTCACGACGACGACTACTTCAGCGACGGCGATTACCTGCGCTGACGCGCGGGCGATGGAGGGGGAAATCATGGCCGGACCAGGCGGCCCTGGCTTCGCGGTCGACCCGCAGGAGCTGCAGAAGCACCGCGAGAACATCAAGGCGATCACCGACCGGATCGACAAGTGCAAGGAAGCTGCCCGCGCGACCGAGCACCCCGAAGCGTTCGGCCTGCTCGGCATCCCGCTCGCCGCGATCTGCGCGATCGCCCAGCAGGTGGCGGAGATCGCGATCGAATCCGCGTCGACGTCGTCGTACGACCATTCGACCCGCATCCAGCTCTGGCAGCAGATGAAGGAAGCCGACGAAGCGGAGTTCAAGGACCTGTTCAAGGTGGAGGACTGAGCCGTGGCCGACAACCCGTTGATCAAGACGGACGCCGCGGACGACCGCAGCGCACTCGAAGGCGCCGGCCTCCTCCAGGACTTCTGGGACGCGGGCACCGCCGTCGCCGACGGCAACTGGACCGAGGGCCTGGTGAACGCGGCGTTCGGGGCCGGCGGGATCGCGGAACTCGTCGCGGATCCGATCGGGACATTGGCTTCGGCCGCCGTCGGGTGGGCGATGGAGTTCTTCCCGTGGCTGAGGGAGCCGCTCGACTGGCTCACGGGCGATCAGGTCGCCCTGGAGAACATGGTCGGGACCTGGGAGAACGTCGGCAAGGAACTGGAGAAGATCAGCACCGACCTCCAGGACACCGTCAAGAAGGACAGCGCCGCCTGGGAAGGCGCCTCGGCGGACGCTTATCGCGCCTTCGCCGAAGATCGAGCGGCGACGTACGCCGGCGTGGCTACCGGGGCCAACGCGATCTCGAAGCTGGTCGACATCTGCAAAACGATCCTGAGCGTCGTGCGCTCGATCGTGCGTGACCTGATTTCCGACTGCGTCGGGAAGCTCATCAGCATCGCCTGCCGCTACCCCGGTCCGGCCCTGCCGGCGGGCATGGCCACCGAGGGCACCGCGGAAGCCGTCAAAACCGGCAGCAAGTGCATGGAGTGGATCAAGAAGCTGCTGAAGGCCTTCAAGAAGGCGCAGGAGCTGTTCCACCGCATCAGCGACATCTTCCGGCGGGTCAAGGGCGCGTTGAAGCGCGGCGCGGAAAGCCTGCCCGGCCCGCTGAAGAAGGTCGGCGGTCTGATCAAGAACGAACCGCGCGACACGCGGACGTTCCTCGAAAAGGTCCGCGACGAACGTCCCGATCGCCGGAAGTGGAAGGACATCGTCTCGACGGACCGGTCGATCGGCGAGAACCTCAAGAACGTCGGCAAGGAGTTTCGGGACGACGCCCGGAACGAGTTCGGCGAGAAGTTCGGGGAGAACTTCCGCAAGGACCTGTGGGACGACGCCAAGAAGGAGTGGGGCAAGGAGTCCAAGAAGAAGAAGGCCGAAGGGATCGACGACTGGACGGGCGGGGACGACGACGAGTCGACGGAGAAGCAGACGACCGTCCAGCCACCGGTGTTCGAACAGCCGGGCTCGCAGCGGATTTCGGGTTCGATCGAGTGACCGCGCCGGACAGCGACCGGTTCGTCGTGTCGCGGACAGCCGGACGGCACTGGGTCCAGGCCGCGGTGCTCCTCGCCATCGGCGCCGGGATCGTCTGGCTGGGCTTGTCGGCGTCCCAGCAAAGCCCGCGCGTGGCCGGCTGCGTCTTCGGCGGTGGGTTCCTGCTGCTCGGCCTGATTTTGGTCGTGCGCTCGCTGCCGACACCCGTGGTCAACGAACTGGTTTTCGATACCTCGGGAATCTCGCGCATCGTCGGCGGAGTCGTCTGGGCGGCGCGCTGGGACGAACTGGCAGCCGTCGCCGTTCCGGCCGAGCCCGGGCGTGGAACCTCCTTCCGGGTCGTCATCGAGCCGGCCGATCCTCGGTTCGCGGAGCGCCACCGAGGGCTCACGCCGGTGGCCGGGGGCCAGTGGCTGGTACCCGGGATCGCGCTGTCCGCCACCGAAGCCGACCGCGTCCGCGAGATCGCCGGGAAGTGCGCCGCGGTCGTCGAACGGCCGGTCGCCCCGGTGGTGCCCGAGCCATCGCCTCCGCCGGCCCGGGTAGACCGGTTCGTTCCCACCCCGGCGACGGTGCCCGAGCTGGACCACGTGAGCATCCACGTCAACGGCTGGGACCTCCGGAAGGTGTGGTTCTTCGACTTCGCCATGGCCATGCTCGGTATCGGGGCGTACGTGGCAGTCGAGTTCGGGCCATCCGGCTTCCTGCACACCGTCTGCCGGATTCTGGTCGGCGCGGTCATCGTGCTCGTCAGCGTCGTCCACGGCTTCGAATTCAACAGCCGCAAGCGCGAGCTCCGAGCCGATCTGCGGCTGTCGAACGTGGGTTTCCGGTGGAAGACGTACACGCGGAAGTTCGAACTGGACTGGCGCGAAGTCGCCGAACTTCGGCTCGTGAACGGTCGCCTGGAGTTCCGGCCGGCCGACCTCGATTTCCCGCTGCGCCACGGCGACGCCGAAGACCTCGCGCTGAGCGATGGCTGGTACCGCCTGCCGCGGCCGTTGAGCCGAGCGGCGGCGCGGAAGTTCAGCAGGTCCGCGCCCACGTTGCTCCCGCGCGACGTCGTGTTGACCGTCGGGTGGGGCGGGGCGCCGCCGACGCCGATCACTCGGGGGGCTACGTGATCGGCGCCGGCGACCCGATGCCCTGCCCGGCTCGCGCCGGTTGGGGCAACGTCACCACCACGTCGAGCGTGATGACGCACCAGGAGAGCGGGACCGGTCCATGAAGTGACGGCCGGGGGACGGACATCCCCCGATCGAGTGACGGGCATCCGCTGCTCGCATGATTGTCGCACTCAGCCCCGGATAAGTTACAAAAACCTTCACTTTCCCCTTGCCCGCCGGGCCTGACCTGGCCCGGACCGGTTTCGTGGCAAAGTGCGGGGATGAACTCCGACGTGCTCGTTGTGGGATCCGCCAACGCCGACCTCGTCGTCGCGGTGGACCGGCGGCCGGGTGGTGGGGAGACCGTGCTGGGCGGGGACACCGTGCTCTCGCCCGGCGGCAAGGGTGCCAACACCGCCGTCGCGGCCGGCCGGCTCGGCGCGGACGTCGCCCTGCTCGGCGCCGTCGGCGACGATCCCTACGGTCGGTTGCTGCTCGACTCCCTCCGCGCCGCCGGCGTCGACACCGGGCTCGTGCGCACCAGCGACCGGCCGACCGGGATCGCCTACATCACCGTCACCCCGGACGGTGAGAACTCGATCCTCGTCTCCCCCGGCGCCAACTCGAGCCTGGAACCCGGCGACGTCGACGCCGTCTTCGACGGGGTGGTGATCGTCGTCCTTTCGCTCGAGGTGCCGTTGCCGACTGTCGAGCACGCCGTCGCCCGCGCCGCCGAACACGGCGTCAAGGTGCTGCTGAACCTGTCGCCCGCGGCGAAGCTCTCGCCCGCGACGCTGGCCAAGCTCGACGTCCTGCTGGTCAACGAGCACGAAGCCGCGTGGCTGACCGGGCCTGGCGGCGACTTCGGGAAGCTGCTTGGCCTCGGGCCGCGGGCCGCCGTCGTCACGCTCGGGGCGGCCGGAGCGGTCGTCGTCGAAGCCGGCGGGGTAACCGAGGTCGCGTCGCCGAAGGTCGAGGCCGTCGACACCACCGGCGCCGGGGACGCCTTCGCGGGTGCGCTCGCCGCGTCCCTCGCCGACGGCGAAGGCCTGGTCGCGGCGGCCGGGCGCGCG
>NZ_JAAGNB010001326.1:0-6967 GCF_010550475.1 Amycolatopsis sp. SID8362 | reverse complement strand
GTTCCTGAGCGGTCCGCAGCGCCCGCCGCCCCCGCGCCCGCAGGGCGTCGACGAGCTCATCCGGCGGGGGCACGACCCCGCCGGCGAGCAGCGCCGGAACGTCGAGGGCGTGGACGACTTCGAGGGGAGCGCCCCGCAGCCGCGCGGTCCGCGCGGCCCAGCGAACGGCGTCGAGCGACTCGGCCGACCCGTCCACCCCGGTGACGATCGGCGGTCCGGTCATCTTCAAGACTGTAGGCCGGTGCGGTCGCGGTCGGGAGGCTGGCGGGGATGTCATGAATGGGTCATTCATGTCGTCTGGTGAGGTGAATGACTCTTTCATGGCGTCCGGCCGCGGGGGTTCCGGCAAGGTTGGGGCGGCGCCGGGGCGGGAATCTCGGACCCGGCTCGCGTGTAGGCCGGTGGGGTCGTGGTTGGGAGGCTGGCGGGGATGTCATGAACGGGTCGTTCACGTCGTCCGGCGCGATGAACGACCCTTTCATGACGTCCGGCCAAGGCGGCGCCGGCCCGGCCCGTGCGGTCGCGGGCCGCACCGGTCTCCGGCAAGATCTGCCACTGTCCCTCGAACGGTCCGGAGGAACCGATGGCGGTGCTGGTCGTTGCAACCGCGGTGCTCGGACTCCTCGTCGGGTCCTTCCTCAACGTCGTCATCCACCGCGTGCCCCGCGGCGAGTCGGTCGTCCGCCCGCCCTCCCGCTGCCCCGGCTGCGGCGAGCAGATCCGCGCCCGGCACAACGTCCCCGTCCTCGGCTGGCTCCTCCTGCGCGGCCGCTGCGCGAACTGCGGCAGCCGGATCAGCGTCCGCTACCCGCTCGTCGAACTCGGCACCGCCGTCCTCTTCGCGCTGCTCACCCTCCGGCTCGACCCGCCGGACCTGCCCGCCTACCTCTACTTCGGCGCCATCGGCATCGCGCTCGCGCTGATCGACCTCGACTGCCGCCGCCTGCCGGACGCGATCGTGCTGCCGTCTTATCCCGTGCTTGCCGTGCTGCTGACCTCCTCCGCCTGGTACCGCGACGACTGGTGGGCCCTCGCCCGAGCCGGGATCGGCGGGGCCGCTCTGTTCGGCTTCTACCTGCTGCTCGCCCTCGTCCACCCCCAGGGCATGGGCTTCGGCGACGTCAAGCTCGCGGGCATCCTGGGCGGCGTCCTCGGCTACCTCTCCTGGACGGCGTTGCTCCTCGGCGCGTTCGGCGGCTTCCTGCTCGGCGCGGTGGCCGGCGTCGTCGTGCTCGCCGCCGGCAGGGGCGATCGCAAGACGGCACTGCCGTTCGGGCCGTTCATGATCGCTGCAGCGCTGATCGCCGTCTTCGTGGCGGACCCGCTGGCGCGCGCCTACCGCGAGCTGACCGGCCTGGCCTGAGCGGTCTAGCGGTTGCCGGACCAGCTGAGCACCGACACCTGTCTGGCGCCCGCCACAGGGTGGGCCGGGTCGCCGTCGACGTAGGCCACCCGGGCGCGCGCCGCCGGGGCGCCGGTCGGGGTGCACGTGCTCGCGCCCGGGCAGACGTACGCCGCCAGGTAGACGCCGAAGACGAAGCCGGGGGAGTCGTCCGGGACCTCGATCACCGCGCCGGTGAAGGACACGCTGCCGGTCAGCTTCACCTGCAACGACCGGGCGATCACGCCGAAGCGGAAGATCGGTTCGATCGCGTTGTTCAGCGTGATGTCCAGGACGGCCTTCGGCGCGTACGTCGTGCCCTGCACGTAGAACCGGTTCCCGGAGGTGTTCACCGACGTCACCAGCGCGCACGCCGCGCTGGTGACGTACATCAGCTGCGTGCACCCGTTCTGCGCGCGCAACGCCGGCGGCGTGTAGTTCAGCTCCAGCTGCAGCGCGTCCACCTGCTCGGTGCCCTTGTGCTTGACCGCGGCCGTGTACCCCAGCTGCGCACCGGTGAACCCGCCGTCGTACACCTGCTGCGACAGCGTGCCCGTGACGTCGACCAGGTCGGTGTGCAGGATCTTGTCCGAGTACGACGGTACGCCGAACTTGTCCGCGCCCAGCTGGACGGACAGCGCGTCCTGGGTCGACCCGTTGTCGTTGCCGTGCACCACGCGGATCTTCGCGGACGTCAGCAGGGACCCGGCCGGGATCGCGGCGGGCGGGGCGTAGCCGGTCGCGGTCACGGTCGCGCTCTGGCTGCCGTTGCCGTTGTTGGTCCACGTCGCCAGGTTGCCGTCCACAGTGGACAGGCTGCCGGCGGGCGCGCTGGTGAAGGTCCCCGCCGGCGTGCCGGACGGCGTGAGCGTCGCGGTCACCGGGGCTTCGGCGCCGGAGGTGAGCCCGTACAGCGCGACCGGCGGCTTCGTCCCGCTGTAGGACCCGCAGATCTCCGCCTCCGCGGCCTTGACCGCGAGCCGGCTGTCGCCGCCGAAGACGAACTGGACGCCGACCGCGCTCGCGTCTTCGATCGGGTTGTCGCACGCGCCCGGGATGGCCGTGTCCGCCGCCGACGGCGCCGCGATGACCCGACCTGCGCGGTCCACCGGCGTGCCCGCGACCAGGCGGCCGCTGTTGACCGTCCAGACGTCGTCGCCCGCGGGCAGGCCCGGCGGACGCGCGGCCGAGCCGTTGCGGAAGTCGAAGTAGTACGCGCCCGGCTTGAACCACCAGATGCTGTCCTTGCACGGGCTGCTGTTGGTCATCAGCGCGGACAGGCCGACCGCGTCGTCGTAGAAGCCGGGTTCGAACGTCACCACCGGCCCGGTGCAGCCGGGCACGCCCCGGTGGACGGGTACCGACGTAAGCGCCGGTGCGTAACCGGGATCGGTGCCCAGTGCCGAACCGCCGTAGCCGCAGGACGCCGCCGGCGTGCTCCGGATCGTGCCCGCGCAGGCGCCGCGCGCGTACACCGCGGTGTTGGTGTCGAGCGAGCCGTTGACGACGTTGATGTTCGAGTTCGAATAGACGACGCCGTGGACGCGGAAGGACGAGCCGGTCGGCTGCTGGATGTTGAGGCCGTCCTCCCCGCCGGTGCCGAGGGTGAGGATCGCGTTGCCGGGCCGGTTGCACGCGCTCAGCGACGGGCACTGGATCAGCACCTTCGCCGGGTCCGCGGAGCACGTCACGGCGGCCGAGCCCCCGCCGCCGAAGTTCGGCAGGTCCAGCGTGTCGGAGCCGCCGAAGCAGTGCTGGCCGGACGCGCCGGTGAAGGTGCTGTTGCGGATCCCGTTGATGCCCGCCTGCAACGCGCCGTCGGCCGTGTAGGCGGCCGAGGCCTGGTCGCGGAGGTTGACCGTGGCGCGGACGCTGGTGTCGGCGAAGGACAGCAACGCGCCGAGCACCACCGCGACGACCGTGACGAGGATGAGCACCAGGGGCAGCGCGGCCCCGGTGTCGTCGCGCTTCATGTCTGCCTCCGTTGCCCGAACAGGGTGATGGGGTAGGGGTCGGCGCCGGCCGCGACCGCGGTGAAGGTGAGCTTCACCCACTGCGGCACGGCGGCGTCGGCGCAGGTGCTGGAGCAGGTGACGGCCGGGCTGCCCGGCTGGACGTGGTGCGCGACGACCGCGTCGGACACCGGCGACGGCGACCCGAGGCAGCGCAGGCGGTGCAGCTCGGTCCCGGCGAGGTAGTAGGCGACGATCGCGGTGCGCCGGGTCGCGGCCGGCGTGCTGGTGTCCCAGTCGTCGGACAGCAGCCGCAGCACCGAAACCGGCGTCGCCGCGGTGCCGCAGACCTGGCCGCCCGCGTCGTAGGCCGCGCCCAGCTGGACCGACGCCGAGAAGGGGACCTTGCCGTTGGCGACCTGTCCCGTGAAGTCGCGCAGGCCGGTCGCGGCGACGTCCTGGGCGAAGAACGCCGAGCTCTGCTGGACGTCGTGGGAGACGGCGAGCCGGGCCGAGGTCGCGTCGGTGTTCTTGATCGCGACCAGCACCGCGGTGGCGATCGGCGCGACGACCACCCCGAGGATCGCGACGACGAGGAGCAGCTCGATGAGCGTGAACCCGGCGTCGGAGCGGCGGTTCAGCACGGCGCCTCCCCGAGCCCGCAACGCTTGCGCACCACGACTTCCAGGCGTTCGCTCGCGCGCCCGTCGCCGCTGGCGACCTGCACGGTCAGCTGCTGCAGCCCGGTGTCGGCGCCGCAGGTGGCCGACCACGCCGAGCCGGTCCAGTACTTCACCGAGGTCACCGTGCTGCTGAACCCCGCCGGCACGGTGAACCCGGCCGGCGCGGCGTACTTCGCGGGCGCCGCGCACGGGACGTACCCGCCCGCCATGACCTGGTTCTCGATCGCCTCGCCGAAGTCGCGCACGCCCGCGCCCGCGGTCGCCTGCTTGCGGTGGACGTCGGACATCATGGTCGAAGCACCGATGCCGCCGACGATCGCGGCGACCGCGACCCCCAGGATCGCGATCGCGACCAGCAGCTCGAGGAGGCTTTCGCCCCGGTCGTCGGTCCGCATCAGACGTGCACCTGGGTGAAGATGCCGTACATCGCCGAGACGAGCGCGACCGCGACGAACCCGACGACCAGGCCCATCACCACGATGACGGCGGGCTCGAACAACGCGGTCAGCTTCTTCAGCCGGTAGTCCAGCTCGCCTTCGTAGTACTGGGCAGTGACTTCGAGCTGGGTGTCGAGGGTGCCGGTGTCCTCGCCGACGCGGATCATCTGCGCGGCGGTCACCGGGAACAGCCCGGAGCCGGTGAGCGGGCGGGCCAGGCCCTCGCCTTCGAGCACGGCGTGCCCGACCCGGGCGAGCGCGCGCATGAACACGCGGTTGCGCAGCGAGTCCGTGGCGACCCGCAGGGCCTCCGGCAGCGGCACCCCGGCGCTCACCATCGAGGACAGGATCCGGCAGAACCGCTCGACGAGCGCGTGCCGGACCGCCGGGCCGATCGCCGGGACGGCGAGGAGCACGCGGTCCCGCGCGTACCGCCCGCCCGGCGTCCGCACCCCGAAGACGTACACCGCGATCACGGCGCCGAGCCCGGCCAGCAGCGCCCACCACCACTGGCCGAGGAAGTCGGTGACGGCCAGCAGCATCCGCGTCGGGAGCGGGAGTTTCGCGTTGAGACTGGCGAAGAACACCTTGAACCGCGGCAGCACGAACGTCGCGAGCACCACGACGGTGACCACGGACATCAGCGCGATCATCGCCGGGTAGATCAGCGCGGCCTTGATCTTGCGCCGGGCTTCGAGGTCGCGCTCCAGGTAGTCGGCGAGCTGGTCGAGGACGACGTCGAGCTGCCCGGACAGCTCCGCCGAGCGCAGGATCTCGCGGTAGAACTCGGGGAAGATCTTCGGGTGCCGGTCGACGCAGTCCGACAGCCGGTCGCCGCCGCGCAGGCCGAGTTCGACGTCCCGCAGCATCCGGGCCACCGACGAGTTCGCGGCCTCCTCGCCGAGGATGCGGACCGCGTCGATGAGCGGCAGCCCGGCCCGGACGAACGCGCCGAGCTGGCGCGAGAGGTGCAGGACGACCTCGCGCTTGACCCGCGGCGCGGTCAGTTCGAGGCTGAGCACGCTCTTCTTCTCGGTGAGCTCGATGTCCCGCAGTTCCCGCTCGTACAGCGCGAGCGCGGCGGAGTCGAGGTCGGCGGCCTTCTGCACACCGTGGGTGCGCTGCCCGTCCGGGCCGGTGGCGACGTAGGCGTACCGGTTCATCGCGCGCCTCCGGTGAGGTAGATCGACCGCAGCACCTCGGCCGGGGTGGTGACGCCCTCGGCGATCAGCCGCAGCGCTTCGTCCTGCAGCGTCCGCATGCCTTCTTTGCGGGCCAGCTCGTGGACTTCGCGGTGCGGCGCGCTGTCCAGCACCAGCGCGCGGATGCCGTCGCTGACCGGCATCAGCTCGTAGACGCCGGTGCGGTCCAGGAACCCGGTCTGGGCGCAGAAGTTGCAGCCGGTACCCCGGACGAACCCGCCCGCCGGGCCCGCCGCGTTAATCGAGTCCAAAAAGGACAGCTCTTCGGCGGAAGGCTCGTAGTACTCCCGGCAGCGCAGGCAGATCCGCCGGACGAGCCGCTGGGCGAGCACGGCGGTGACCGAGGACGCCACGAGGAAGTTCTCGATGCCCATGTCCAGCAGCCGGTGCAACGCCGACGCGGCGTCCGTGGCGTGCAGCGAGGACAGCACGAAGTGCCCGGTGAGCGCGGACTGCACCGCGATGCGGGCGGTGTCGACGTCGCGGACCTCGCCGACCAGGATGACGTCGGGGTCCTGCCGCAGGATCGACTTCAGGCCGTCGGCGAAGGTGACGCCGGCCTGCTCGTTGATCTGGATCTGGTTGATCGAGGACATGGTGTACTCGACCGGGTCCTCGATGGTCATGATGTTGCGCTCGGTGCTGTCCAGCTCGCCCAGCGAGCCGTAGAGCGTCGTGGTCTTGCCGCTGCCGGTCGGCCCGGCGCAGATCACCATGCCGTACGGCGATTGCAGCACCGCGCCGTAGCGCGCGGCCATCTCGGCGGGCATGCCCAGCTGCGGCAGCCGGAACAGCGGGCGGCTCTTGTCCAGCAGCCGCAGCACGACCTTCTCGCCGCCGACGACCGGTGTGGTCGCCACCCGGATGTCCACCGGCCGGTCCTCGACGGCCATGCTGATCTGGCCGTCCTGCGGCCGACGGCGTTCGACGATGTTCATCCCGCCGAGGATCTTGATCCGGCTGGTCACCGCGGGCCCCATCGAGCCGGGCAGGTCCAGCACGTCGTGCAGCACGCCGTCGATGCGGTAGCGGACGCGGACCCGCTCGGCCTGCGGCTCGACGTGGATGTCGGAGGCCCGGTCGCGCAGCGCCTGCTTGATCATCAGCGCGACGACGTGGACCACCGGCGCGTCGTCGTTCGCGGTGGCCGCCGGTTCGGCGCGGGACGCGTCCCGCCGGACGGCGTCGCGCGCTTCGAACGCCTTGACCTGCTGGTCGACGCCGGTGAGGGCGCGGTAGGTGCGCTCGACGGTGGCGAGGATGTCGGCGCGGGCGGCGAGCGCGACGGTCACCGGGCGGCCGAGCGCCTCCT
>NZ_JAAGNB010001273.1:0-5088 GCF_010550475.1 Amycolatopsis sp. SID8362 | reverse complement strand
CCCGACCCCGCCGACCGGCGCGCGGCCCGGCTGGAGATCACCGGCGCCGCGCGCGACCGGATGGCGTCGTGGCGGCGCGCCCGGACCGGGCTCGTCACCGAAGCCCTCACCGCACTGTCCGAAGAGGACCTCGAAGCCATCGAGAACGCGTTGCCGGCGCTGGAAAAACTCATGGGCGTCCTGAAGGAGCAGCCATGACCGAACCCGCGGTGCGCTGCACCGGGCTGAGCCACTCGTTCGGCACCACCCGCGCGGTCGACGGCGTCGACCTGGAGATCCGCGCGGGCGAGGTGTTCGGCCTGCTCGGCCCGAACGGCGCGGGCAAGACCACCACCCTCCGGATGATCACCACGCTGCTGCCCACCGCGCCGGAGCGGATCACGGTCTTCGGCGTCGACGTCGCCCGCCGCCGGATGGCCGTGCGGCGGCTGATCGGCTACGTCCCGCAGCAATTGTCCGCCGACGGCGCGCTGACCGGCCGCGAAAACGTCGCGCTGTTCGCCCGGCTCTTCGACGTCCCCCGGGCGCAACGCTCGCAGCAGGTGCGGAGCGCGTTGGAGCTGGTCGGGCTGGACGCCGACGCCGACCGCACGGCCAAGACGTACTCCGGCGGCATGATCCGCCGCCTCGAGCTGGCCCAGGCACTGGTCAGCTCGCCGCGGCTGCTCGTCCTCGACGAGCCGACGATCGGCCTCGACCCGGTCGCCCGCTCGTCGGTGTGGGACCGCATCGCCGAAATCCGCGCGGCGACCGGCATGACCGTGCTCGTCACGACCCACTACATGGACGAAGCCGAGCAGTACTGCGACCGCGTCGCGCTCATGCACGCCGGGCGGATCCGCGCGCTGGGCACCCCGGCCGAGCTGGAAGCGGACCTCGGTCCGGAGTCCACTTTGGACGACGTGTTCCGCGCCGCGACCGGGAACCGCCTCGACGGCGACGAAGGAGGGATCCGCAGTGTCCGTGCCACTCGCCGCACCGCCCGCCGTCTCGGCTGACCCGGGCCCGCTCGGCCGGCTGCGCGTGCTCGCCGCCCGCGTCGGCGCGATGTGCCTGGTGGAGCTGCAGAAGCTGCGCCGCGACCAGACCGAGCTGCTCACCCGCGCGATCCAGCCCGCGCTGTGGCTGCTGATCTTCGGGGAGACGTTCACCCGGCTGAAGGCGATCCCGACCGGCTCGACGCCGTACCTCGACTACCTCGCGCCGGGCATCCTCGCGCAGTCGGCGCTGTTCATCGCGATCTTCTACGGCATCCAGATCATCTGGGAGCGCGACGCGGGCGTGCTCGCCAAGCTCCTGGTGACCCCGACCCCGCGGGCGGCGCTCGTCGCCGGGAAGGCGTTCGCCGCCGGGGTCCGCGCGCTCGTGCAGGCGGTGATGGTGCTGATCCTCGCCGCGGTCCTCGGCGTCGGGCTGACCGCGAACCCGCTGAAGCTGCTCGCGATGGCCGTCGTGCTCGTGCTGGGGTCGGCGTTCTTCTGCTGCCTGTCCATCGTGATCGCCGGGATCGTGCTGTCCCGCGAACGGCTGATGGGCATCGGGCAGGCGATCACGATGCCGTTGTTCTTCGGCTCCAACGCGCTGTACCCGGTGGACCTGATGCCGTCGTGGCTGAAGGTGCTCAGCCACGTCAACCCGCTGAGCTACCAGGTGGACGCGCTGCGCGGCCTGCTGATCGGCACGCCCGCCCACCTCGGCCTCGACTTCGGCGTGCTGGCCGCGGCCACGGCGGTGGCGATTTCGGTCGCATCGGCACTGCTCGGCAGGTTGGCCCGGTGAGGCCCATCTCTCACCGAACGGAAGCTTCATTCCCGGCTGGCTAATCTCGGTTTCGTGAATGGTCGCCCGGGCGTGTTCTCTTTGGTCGGATTGTGCGTTCTCGCCGGAATACTGGTGGCGGGCACGGTGGCACCCGCCGCCATCGGCGCCGGGCTGCTGTCGAATCAGGTGAGCGATTCCGTCGACACCATTTCCGCCCAGCTCGAAGCGGCCGATCCGCCGCTCACCACGACCGTGACCGATCGCGACGGCACCCCGATCGCGACGCTCTACGCGCAGTACCGCCTCCCGGTCACCGCGGCCGGGATCGCGACGACGATGAAGGCCGCGATCATCGGGGTGGAGGACCGCCGCTTCTACTCCGAAGGCGGCGTCGACCTGCAAGGAACCCTGCGCGCGGCGATCAACGACAGCACCGGCGGCGCGCTGCAGGGTGCGTCAACGCTCACCCAGCAGCTGGTCAAGAACTACCTGATCAACGTCGTCGACCGGACCGATCCGGCGGCCCAGCAGGCCGACCGCGAGGATTCACTCGCCCGCAAGCTGCGGGAGGCGAAAATGGCCGTCCAGCTCAACGACACGATGAGCAAGGACGACATCCTGGCCGATTACCTCAACGTGGTCGAATTCAGCGGAACCGTGTACGGGGTGGGCGCGGCGGCGAAAGCGTACTTCGGGACGACGGCGGACAAACTGACCGTGCCTCAGGCCGCGCTGCTCGCCGGAATGGTGAACAACCCCAGCGTCTACAACCCGTACACGCACCCGGACAAGGCGCTGCAGCGCCGCAACCTCGTCATCGACGACATGGTCACCAACGGCTCCATCCCGGCGTCCTACGCGGCGACGGCGAAAGCGGCACCGCTCGGGCTGCTGCCGGACGGGCCGGTGACGCCGTCCGGCACCTGCCTGGGCGCGGCGCCGGACGCGGGGTTCTTCTGCGCCTACGCGGAAAGCTACCTCGTGCACGCCGGGTTCACCGCGGACCGGCTCGCCACGGGCGGGTACACGATCAAGACGACGCTCGACCCGCGCGTCTCGCAGGTGGCGAAGGACGCCGTCGACGCGAACGTGCCGACCACGCAGGACGGCGTCGCGAACACCTTCGCCGTCGTGCAGCCGGGTTCGGCCGGGCACCAGGTGCTCGCCATGGTCGCCAACCGGAACTACGGCACGGATCCGGCGCGCGGCGAGACGTCCACCGACATCGTCGCGGACGCGAGCAACGAGTTCGGCGCCGGCTCGTCGTTCAAGATCTTCACCTCGGCCGCTGCGCTCGTGACCGGCAAGGCAGGCCTGGACACGCCGCTGCCGAACCCGGACAGCGAGTGCTTCCCGGTGCCGGACTCGCGTTCGTCTTGTTACACCGTCCACAACGACGGCCACTACGCCGACCCGATCAGCCTCGCCGACGGGCTGGCGACGTCCCCGAACGTCGCGTTCGTCGGGCTGGAGAGCCAGGTCGGGATGCCCGCCGTGCTCGACATGGCGTACAAGCTCGGGCTGCGGAACACGCTCGCGACCAACGACGCCGGCGCGGCGCCGGACCCTGCTTCGGGCAACCCGCAGTACAGCGAACCGCAGTCGAAGTACTTCCGGAACCTGCTCTCGTTCACCCTCGGCAACAGCCCGGTCAGCCCGCTGGAGATGGCGAACGTCTCGGCGACCCTGATGAGCGGCGGCGTCTGGTGCCCGCCGGACCCGATCCTGTCGGTGACCGACCGGAACGGGAACGCCGTGCCGGTGCCGCGGCAGGCGTGCGAGCAGGTCATCCCGACGGGCGTCGCGAACACCCTCGAAGCGGGCCTGAGCAGGGACACCACGGACGGAACGTCGGCCGAGGCCGCCCACGCGGCCGGCTGGACCCGCCCCGACATCGGCAAGACGGGCACGACCCAGCAGAGCGAATCGGTCGCGTTCGTCGGCGGCGTCGACGGCTACGCGGTGTCGTCCATGGTCTTCGCCGACGGCCCGCACCCGCGCGAGATCTGCCCGGGCACCCCGGTCCACCTGGGCGACTGCGGCCACGGCGCGTTCGGCGGCACGGTCGCCGCGCCGCCCTACTTCCACGCCATGAGCCAACTGCTGGCAGGTGTGCCGGACCAGCCGATCCCCGGCCCGGACCCGGCGTACCTGCAGGCGCGCGGCTAGCGCGGTTCGAGGAAGACGAGCGGGATCTCGCGCTCGGTCTTCGTCTGGTACTGCGCGTAGTTCTTGAAGTCACCGGCGATCTTCGGCCAGAGCTTCGCGCGCTCGTCGGCGTTCGCGATCCGCGCGCGCATCGGCCGCTTCGGCGCGCCCTTGAGCGACACCTCGACGTCCGGCCGGTCACGCAGGTTGAGGAACCACGCGGGGTGCGTGTCGTCCCCACCGCGCGAAGCCACGACGACGAGCGCGTCGCCCTCCTGGTGCGGCGAGGTCAGCAGCACCGTCCGCGGCTGCCCGCTCTTGCGCCCGACCGTGGTCAGTTCGAGGACGGGCATGCGGGCCTGCCAGCCGACCCGCCCACCGGTGAGCTTGATCAGGCCGCGGTGCACGGCGTTCATCGTCTTCAGGACGCGGTCGCTCGGCATGCGCCCAATCTAGCCCCGCGAACCGGCCGTCACCGTTCGGCCCCGATGTCCCCTTTGCCCGCTCCTGGTCCGGACCAGTTCCCGCAAACCGCCACGCGGCGCGGGACCGGTGTGCGAGGCTGCGGCGAACACGGACCGAAAGAGAGAAGACCGATGCTGATCTGGGGCTGGCGGACACGGATCTACGTGCTGGCGATGACGACGTTCCTGTGCGGCCGCTGCGGCAACCCCGCCTCGCACGCGGTCCGCAAGGCGGTCACGAAGTTCACGCTGTTCTTCATCCCGCTCTTCCCGATCGGCGTCAAGTACACCGCGCAGTGCACCTTCTGCGGCATCGAGAACCGCATCCCGAAGGAGGACGCGGTCCGCCTGCAGGCCCAGGAGGAGAGCCAGTCCCAGCCGCCGTCCGGCTACCCGCCGCACCCGTCGCAGGGCTTCCCGCCGGCGCAGGACTCCGGCCAGCAGGGCTTCCAGTCCCCGCACCCCTCCCAGCCCCAGGGCTTCCCGGCACAGCAGGGCTTCCAGCCGCCGCACCCGTCGCAGCCGCAGGGCTTCCCGCAGCCGGGCCAGTTCCCCCAGCAGGGCCAGTAGCGGCTCAGCCGACGCGGGCCTGCCGGACATCGGCAGGCCCGCTCGTCATCTGCCGCCAACCCCGACCGGCGCGAACCCGGCAGCCCGTCGAGCAACACCGCCGCGCCCGCTCGTCACCCGCCGCCGCTAAGCCCCGACCGGCGCG
>NZ_JAAGNB010001220.1:0-8755 GCF_010550475.1 Amycolatopsis sp. SID8362 | reverse complement strand
GCCCCGGCGGCCCGGCCCGCCCCGAACCCGATCCTGCCCTTCAACGCGAAACTGACCTCGCGCGACATCCCCGTCCCGGGCGGCGGCGTGCGCGACGGCGCCTGCAGCGGAGCGCTGGTCGCGCCGCAGTGGGTGGTCACCGCCGGGCACTGCTTCCACGACCTCGCCGACGCCCGGGTCGGCGGCCCGCCGCGGTACACGATGACGGTGACCGTCGGCCGTCTGAAGGACACCGACCCCGGCGGGCACACGGCGAAGGTCGTCGACGTCGAGCAGTCCCCGGTGAACGACCTGGCGCTGGCGAAGCTCGACCTCGCGATCAACGACATCGCGCCGGTCGAGCTGAATCGCCGGCGGCCGGAGGTGGGCGAACAGCTGCAGTTCGCCGGCTGGGGTTCGCACTCGGCGACCGTGCTCGGCCCGTCCGACCACCTCAAACGCGGGCACTTCACGGTTTCGGGCATCGGCCCGTCGACGCTCGAAGCCCTGCCGGTCGGCACGCGAACCGTCGAAAACGGCCCGTGCCCGGAGGATTCGGGCGGCCCGTTCTTCGTCTCCCCCGACGACCGCACGGCGACGCTGGTGGCCATCGTCAACACCGGCCCGCCGTGCCCGCAGCCCGGCGCGGAGACGATCGCGCGGGTGGACGTCGTGGCGGACTGGATCCGCGAGCGGACGGGCTGAGCGGCGGCGCCCGGGACGCGGGCGCCGCCGCCCAGGCTCAGGGTGCGCCGGTGATGGTGAACTGCGAGCCCGGCTCGACGACGACGTTGCCCGCCGACGAGTTCGTGATCGTCACGCCCGACAGCGCCGCGCTGCCGCGGGCACCGCTCATCGCCAGGATGCCGGCGCCGTTGTTCGACTTGTCGATCTTGACGTTCGTGACCGCCACGTTCATGCTCCCGCCGCCGGTCTTGAACTGGATGCCGTCGTAGGTGGAATCGTCGATCTCCGTGTCCCGCAGCGTCACCCCGGTGATGTCCTTGCCCTGCGCGAAGAACGTGATCGCGCCGAACTTCTGCTGCTCGCCCCAGAACACGCCGCCGCAGCGGTGCAGGGCGTTGTTCGCGATCAGGGTCTGCCCCGAGAACGGCAGCGGGTCGTGGTCGGTCGCCAGCATGATCCCCGGGTAGTTCATCGTGTCGGACACCAGGTTGTTCTCGATCTTGTTGCCGTAGCCGCCGTAGATCGCGATGCCGTTCGCGCGCCACGGGAGCTGGATGGTGTTGTTGGTGAACGCGTTGTCGTGCGCGATGTCCACCGACGGGTCCTTCACGTACTGGTTGGCCCACACGGCGAGCGAGTCGTCGCCGGTGGTGCGGAACGACGAGTCGAACACCCGCGAGTTCCGCGTGCCGTTGGTGAAGTTGATGCCGTCGGCGTAGGTGTCGCGGATCCGCATGCCGCTGAACTGGAGGCCGTCGGCGGGCCCCCACAGCTCCGGCTTGTTGCTGTAGTCGCGGCCGACCCACACGCCGACGTTGGCGTGCTCGATCCAGACGTTCGAGATCTTGGTGCCGGTGCCGAAGCGGCCGTTGAGGCCGACGCCGCCCTCGGCGTTGCCGTCACCGCCGCGGATCCGGCCGGAGCCGAAGATGGCGATGTCGGAGATCTGGGTGTTCTTGTCGATGTCGAACCCGAAGTTGCCTTCGTGCGGGTGGTTGATCGTGCCCGCGTCCTGCGGCTGGATCAGCGAGTACAGCTGCGAGCGCCACATGCCGGCGCCGCGGATGGTGACGTTGGAGATGCCGACCTGGTTGTACTGGCCGCCGCCGTTGGGCACGGTCGGGTCGTCGGTCAGGATCTTCGCCTCCTGCCGCCACTGGCCTTCGGGGATCCACACGCACGCGATGACGCCGTTCTGGTCGTCCGTGACCGCGCGCTGGATCGCCGGGGCGTCGTCGACGCCGTCGTCCGGCACGGCGCCGTATTCGGTGATGGACGTGCATTCGGCGGGCTTCGGCAGCGCCGGCGCGACCTGTTCGAGGTCGACCAGGTCGATGACGTAGTAGGCCGCGCTGTCGCCGTTGTCGCGCTGCAGCTTGAACTTCGTGCCCGCCGGGTACGACTGGCTCAGCAGCGCGTGCGACTCGTCGAACAGGCGGCGCGCGTCGGCCTGCGGGGTGTTCGTCAGGCCTTCGGGGTCGTCGGTGGTGCCGTAGAGCCAGCTGTGCTTGGACGACAGCGTCAGCTTCTGCGCGAAGGTGCCGTTGACGTACAGGCTGAGGGTGAAGTCCTGGCCACCGCCGCCGGGCGCGTCGGGCACGGAGTTGCGGACGACGATCGAGTTCGCCTGGTTCACCGACGTGAATTCGACGTACTGGCCCTGGTTGGCCAGCCGCACCGACCGGCGGCCGGAGGACTCGGTCGCGAAGTTGGTGTGCCCGAACGTGCGCAGCGGGTCGGTTTCGAGCAGCTGTCCCTGGTACTGCGCGGCTTCCGCCTCGTATTCGGTGTACGGCAGGGCCGCGCCGCGGCCGACCACGATCGTGCGGGACAGCCCGTTGTTGGACTCGTTGGTCTCCGCGACCGCGTTCGCCGCGTCCGCGGTCGCCGTCAGGGTGGCGCCGCCGCTGGTCGCGGTCCACGTGCCGGTGATGGCGACGTCCACTGTGGACCCGGCCGCGACGGCGGGCGTGCTGCCGCTCAGGGTGGTCGCCCCGGCGGTCAGGCGGGTCACCGAGGCGCCCGCGCCGCTGGTGCCGCGGTTGTGCACGGCCACGGTGAACGACACCGCCGCGCCGGCTGCCGGGTTCGGCGGGTTCGACGTGATGCCGGTGACCTCGAGGTCCGGCCCCGGCGCCTGGGCGACGACCAGCGGTGCGGGCGCGGTGAAGGTGTTGTTGGTGTCGTTCTGCTCCACCACCGTGTTGGCCGGGTCGACGGTCGCGGTGACCGGGTAGCTGCCCTGCGGCCGGGTGCCCGCGGACACGGTCACCGTCGTGGAGGCGCCCGCGGCGAGCGCGCCGACAGCGGCGTTGCCGACGACCGTGCCGCCGAGGGCGACGTTGACCGTCGTGGCCGGCGCGGCCGCGGTGCCCGCGTTCTTCACCGTCGCCGAGACGGTGACCTGGCTGGTCTCGTCCGGGTTCGCCGGCGTCCAGGTGGCGCCGGTGACCACCAGGTCGGGGTTCGGCGCCGGCGTGCCGAGCACCTGGAGCTCCGCGACCTGCGCGCCCGGGGCGCCGGAGTTGGCGAAGAACTGCAGCCGCACGTCGGCGGCCCGCCCGGTGACCGGGATGGTGACGGTGTTCTGGCCGGCGGCCGGGTCGAAGCGGTAGTCGGCGCGGGCCTTGAGCGTGGTGAACGCCGTGGCGCCCTGGTCGCGGCCGAGGACCTCGAAGTTCTGCGTCCGCGCACCCCAGACCGCGTCCGGGTTGAGCTTCACGACGACGGCGTCGAGGTCGGCGCCCGCGCCGAGCTTCACGGTCAGCGAGTTCGGGTAGCCCGCTGCGGATTCCCAGTACGTGCCGGTGTTGCCGTCGTTGGCGTTGGCCGCGACGAACGAGAAGACGCTCGAGGTCGCCTCGATCGGCTTGCCCGCGGCGAGGTTCTGCCCGGCCTGGGTGCCCTGGCGCACGACGTGGTCGCTGTCGGCGGACTCGTGCCCGGCCGCGTCCGTGGCCCGCACGAAGTACTCGACGCGCGTGCCCGCGGGCCGCGTCTCGGTGAACGTGGTGCCGGTGACGGTGGTGACCGGGGTGCCGTCGCGGTAGACGGTGTAGCCGGTGACGCCGACGTCGTCGGTCGAGGCCGACCAGGTCAGCCGGATCTGGCCGCTGCCGGGTTCGGTCAGGGCGAGGTTCGCGGGCGCGGTGGGCGCTTGGGTGTCGCCGGAGTCGGGGCCGTACAGCTCGAACTCCGCGAGCTGCGCGGCGGGCCACTGCGTGTTGGCGGTGATCTGCAGGCGCACGTACCGGGTCGTCGCGGTCACCGGGATGGTGACGGTGTTGGCGCTCGGTGCGAACGCGTACCCGCTCGAAGCCACGAGGTCGGTGAACGCGGTGCCGTCGGTGCTGCCGCGCACGGCGAGGGTCTGGGTGCGGGACTCCCAGGTGGCGGGCAGTTTCAGCACGATCCGCGAGAGCGGCTTCGCCGAGCCCAGGTCGGCCTGGAGCCACTGCGGGAACGCGTTGTTGGCGGATTCCCAGTAGCTGGCCTGGTTCCCGTCGACGGCGTTGGCGACCGGGTAGCCGGGCAGCGCGCTGCTCGCCGACACCGTGCGGGTCAGCGGCACGTCGGCGACGGCGGCGGCCGCAGCTTCGGTCCGGGGTGGCGGGCTGCCGGCGGCGGAGGCGAGGGAGAGCCCGGTGACGGACAGCCCCACGGCGAGGAATCCGGCCAGGAGCCGGGGCAAGCGCATGCGTGTCATGGCGTCTTCTCTTCGTCGAGAGCGGCAAGGGAGGGAGCGCGAGCCTGACGAGCATGCAACAACGAGGAGACAACATGCAAGAACTTGACATGATTCGGAAATTTTACGACTAGCCGTCAGGACATGCGGAATCGCCGCCCGATCTGTCCGGAACGCGGGTGGGTCAGGAGAACGAGAGCGCGGTCAGCTCTTCGGCCATCAGCAGGTCAGGATCGAACTTCATGCCCGCGAAGTGGCCGGCCAGCTCGAGGGACAGCACGCCGTGCAGCCGGGTCCAGAAGGCCAGCGCCCGGTGCAGCGCCCCGGCGGAAACGGCGCTGTCGCCCGCCCACTCGCGATGGGTCTCGAGGTGTTCGTCGAACGGCGACGGGACCTCCGCGTCCGGCATTTCCGCGCAGGCTTCGATCAGCACCGCCATCACCTCGTGCGAGAGCGCGGTCGTGTCCGCGGGCGCGTGGTAGCCGGGAACGGGCGTGCCGTAGATGAGGAAGTACCGCTGCGGATCGCTGCGCGCCCAGTCCCGGATGACGTGCGCCAGCATGGCGAAACCCTGGCCACGGACCGTCTGGACGGCGTCGGCGATGCTGCGGTAGGCGTCGCGGATGAGCGCGGTGATCAGCTCGTCCCGGCTCGCGAAGTACCGGTAGAGCGCCGGGCCGCTCATGCCGACCTGCTTGGCGATGGCGTTGAGCGACAACGCCGGCACGCCGGCCGCGGCGATCTGCTCCCAGGCGTGCCGCTTGATCTCTTCACGCACTTGGGCGCGGTAGCGCTCCCGCGGGCTCTCAGTCACGGTTAGAGGTTATCACCTTTCCTATTGACACTCACTCCACTGCGGTTATAGCTTCTAACTGTCACGACATGCACTAACAACAAGGAGAACCCATGACTCGCTTGCGCACCGCCCTGCTCGCCCTCCCCCTGGCCGCCGGCCTGCTGGGTGTCGCAGCTCCGGCTGCTTCGGCCGCTTCCGCGTCCGTCACGTGCCGCGGCGAGGGAATCGACCCCGCCGCCCGGCTGCACTACCG
The DNA here is from genome assembly GCF_010550475.1 of Amycolatopsis sp. SID8362. Lineage (NCBI taxonomy): Bacteria > Bacillati > Actinomycetota > Actinomycetes > Pseudonocardiales > Pseudonocardiaceae > Amycolatopsis > Amycolatopsis sp. SID8362. The sequence continues at coordinate 3,355 of NZ_JAAGNB010001220.1, read as the reverse complement.
GACCGAGACGCTGATCAAGGCGCCGCCGGGTGCGGTCTGGAAGCTGCAGACCGACGTCGCGGGCTGGCCGTCGTGGCAGAGCGCGGTCAGCAGCGCGAAACGCCTCGACCCCGGCCCGCTGCGACCGGGCTCACGGTTCCGGTGGACCACCCCGGTCCCGGCCACCCCCGCGACGCCGGCGACCACCCTGGTCATCACCTCGACCGTCCACCAGTCCCAGCCGGGCCACTGCGTCCGCTGGAGCGGCCCGGCCATCGGCGAGGGCCTGCGCATCGACCGCGGCGTGCACGTCTGGACGTTCACCCCGGCCCGCGGCGGCGTCCTCGTCCGCACCGAGGAGAGCTGGACGGGCGGGCAGATCGAAGCCGACCCGGCCACCGCGATGAAGTACCTGGCCCCCGGCCTCGACGCCTGGCTGGCCGACCTCAAGACGACCGCCGAAGCCCCCTGCCACCGTTGAACCACGAGGAGAACACGATGACCACCACCACAGCTCCCGTCCGCCGCACCTCGACCGCCGTCCTGATCGCGGCCTGGGCCGTGCCGGTCATGGTGCTCGGGCAGTTCGCCTTCCTGACCGTGCTCCCGATCGCCGTCGTCCTGGCCGGCGCCCTGCGTGCGCGGAATTCCTTGCGCCGGTGGGCGTTCGGGCTCACCGCGGTTTACGCGGCGCTGATCGGGGCGTGGCTCCTGGGGCCGAGCGACGCGCCGAGCTTGTCGAAGTTCTTGAGTCCCGTCGCCACCGGGATCTTCGCCGCGGCCGGGGCCGCGGTGGCGATCGCCGCCGTCGTCAGCCGCCGGCGTGGCCGCTGACGAACGCCGACATGTCGACTGTGGCGCGGGTCACGGAATGCTCGTCGATCTTCGGCGCTACACCCGAAGAGAACCCGTTCGACCCCGAGGGAGCGCCATGTCCACCACCACCCCGGAAGAAGCCACCGCGCCGGCCGTGCCCGCGCTGGACGACTTCGACTTCGAGCTCACCGACGGCGCCGCCTGCCGGATCGACGACCCGGACTGCGAAGCCTGCCAGTGAGCCCGCGGCGCCGGCCGGTCCACGCCGGCCGGCGCCCCCTCAAAGGCGCATGGCCAGCCACAACGCCAGCCAGGCGAGGCACGCCAGCGCGCCGCCGACGCCGAACGCCAGCAGCACGCGTCGCAACCCCGCGATGACGCCGGCCCGGCCCGTCACTTCGGTGATTCCCGCATCAGCCATGGCCAGGTGATGCCCGCGCGCGGGCGCGGCAAACATCGGCGCTACCCCGCGTCCCCCATCACCAGGCCCTCGATCGTGTGCTTCTGGGTGATCGGCCGCAGCACGTCGACGACGGGGCAATGCAGGTGCGCGCGCACGGATTCCGGCAGCGACGCCCAGAACTCGCCGGTCACGGCGGTGTCGTGGCGGGCGTCGTTGCCCGCGCCCGGCGCGTCGAGGCCGAGCACGAGCACCGGCCGGGACTTGGCCGAGTGGTTCGCCGTGCCGCGGTGGATCGTCAGCGCCGAACGGATCGAGATGTCCCCCATCCGCGGGAACTTGCGCGCCGCGAGCTCCCGGTAGCGCGGGTACGCCGACCGCGGCGGGAACATGCCGTGGTCGAAGCCGGTGCCGTCGTCCCAATGCGTGCCGGGCGCGATTTCGAACGGGCCCATGTCCGGCTCGGTGTCGACCGCGGTCACGTTGACCGCCAGCGACGTCAGCCTGCGCTCGCGCGCGGTTTCCTCCGGCATCGGGAAGTCCCGGTGCCACGGCTGGTCGACCGCGCCGGCCAGCGGGACGTCGAAGCCGACCTCGACGATCCGGTAGTCGGGCCCCAGCACCGCCTCGGCGACGGCCGTGATCCACGGGTGGCCCGCCAGCTCGGCGAACCCGCGCAGCTGCTCCGGGTGGATCTCGACGTAATAGCGGTTCGGCCCGCGGCCGACGGCGCCGTCCGGCCGGGCGCGCGCCTCGGCGAACGCCGTGTCGATGTCCTCGCCGAGGCGGCGGACCCAGTCGCGGGAGAACGCGCCCGGCAGGCCGATGATGCCCTCCCGGTCCAGGCGGTCGGTCAGGGTCGTGAGCTCGGTGACGGGCAATACGGGCGCGGTCATCCTGGCCTCCTCGGGCACGACGGCGTGGCACCTCAGTTTGCAACGTGGCATGCCACGTTGCAAGAGGTACGCTGCGCGGGTGAACCCGAAACTGCGCGACGTGGCCGAGCACGCGGGTGTGTCCGTCCGGACGGTCTCCAACGTGGTCAACGGGTTCCGCTACGTGGCCCCGGCGACCCGCGAGCGGGTGCAGGCGAGCATCGACGCGCTCGGCTACCGCCCCAACCTCGCCGCCCGCACGCTGCGGCGCGGCCGGACCGGGCTGATCGCGCTGGTGATCCCCGAGATCGACTCGCCCTACTTCGCCGAGCTCGCCGCGCGGACGGTGCGCGTCGCCGAGGCCCGCGGCCTGACCGTGCTCATCGACCAGACCGACGGCGACGCCGAGCGCGAGAAGCAGCTGCTGCACGGGCAGCGCAGCCAGCTGGTCGACGGCGTCCTGTTCAGCCCGTGGGCGGTGGCCCCCGCGGAGCTGGCCGCGCGCACCGACCCGGTCCCCCTGGTGCTGCTCGGCGAGCACGACGGCACCGGCGGCGTCGACCACGTCGCGATCGACAACGTCGCCGCGGCCCGCGAAGCCACCGCCCACCTGCTGTCGTCGGGCCACCGCCGCGTCGCGGCACTGGGCATCCAGCCGCGCTCACTGAACGCGACGGCCCGCCAGCGCCTCACCGGCTACCGCCAGGCGCTCGCCGACGCAGGGTTGGCGGAGACACCGGAGCTGGAGATCGCGGTGCGCCGCCTCCACCGCGCCGACGGCCACGCGGCAATGCTGACCCTGCTGGACCTGCCGGAGCCCCCGGACGCCGTCTTCTGCTTCACGGATGAACTGGCCCTCGGTGCGCTGCGGGCCGCCGCCGACCGCGGGGTGGCGGTGCCCGGCGAGCTGGCGCTGGTGGGCTTCGACGACATCGAAGACGGCCGCTACAGCGTCCCGGCGCTGACGACGGTGTCCCCGGACAAGGACCGCATCGCGGAACTGGCACTGGACCGCCTGACCCAGCCGGCGCCGGAACCCCGGTCGATCGTGGCACCGCACCGGTTGGTGGTGCGCGGCACCAGCTGAGCGGGCGGCGCCTGCACCACCCGGCTGAATCGACCGCGTGCCCGCACCAGCCCCACGGGCCGGTCGTGCGGAACGACCGCGGCCGGATGCCCTGCCAACGCCCCACACCCGGACCGGCGCCCAGCTCGCACCAGCCGGCAGCCATCGCCGCACGGCCGGTCGCGCGGAACGGCCACGACCGGGTGCCCTGCCAACGCC
>NZ_JAAGNB010001165.1:0-8802 GCF_010550475.1 Amycolatopsis sp. SID8362 | reverse complement strand
GTCTCGGCCCCGGACGCGGTCAGCACCCGCAGCGCCAGGTCGGCCTGGCCGCCGGCGAGCAGCTCCAGCACTCCTGTGCGCAACGCCTGGCGCGCGGCGGCCTGCGCGCGATCCTGTTCCAGCGCCAGGGAAAGCACCGACACCGCGGTGTTGACGATGTGGTGCCCGGCGGTGTCGAGCGACGCCCCGACGGCGAGCACCCGGCGCGTGCTCGTGTCGAGCGTCTGCAGCACGACTTCCTGCTCGTCGAGGACGACAACCCGTGTGCCCGTGCGAAGGCGCTCCAGCTCTTCGCGCAGCGAAGCGCCGTACGCCCGCGCGGTCGCCGGAGCGGCTTCGACGACCGTGGTGCGTTCGAAGAGCAACACCCAGCCGTCGACGAGCTTCGCCAGCTTGCGCAGCACCCCCGGCGGCCCGCCCTTGCCGACCGCCGTGCGCGTCAGCTCCTGCTGGGCGCGCCCGACCCGGACCGTCGCCGCGTACTCGTCGGCCGCCACCGCCCGCGAAACCGCGCGCGTGAGCGCGATGAACGGCGTCTCGCGCGGCACCTCCAGCACCGGCAGCCCCACCGACGCCGCCGTCGCCACGAGCGAACGCGGGACGCTTTCGTGGCTCAGCCCGACTCCGAAGCCGAGCCCGGCGACCCCGGCGGCAACCAGGCGGTGCACGTAGGCCGCCGACGTCTCCTCGTCCAGGGCCAGCCCGGTGGTCAGCAGCAGCTCGCCGCCTTCGAGGAACGCCTGCGGATCGGTCAGCTCCGTCGGGTGCACCCACCCGATCGGGCGGTCCAGGAGGTCGTCGCCGGTCAGCACCCGCAGCCCGAGCGGGCGGTCGGCGGCCAGTCCGGCCAGCGTGAGTGCCATAACGGCCAATTCTACGCCCCCAAATCGACAAGACGGCCACCTGACGACCGTCCGGTAACCACTCATCCTGAGGACGTCCCCCGACTTCCTCAGGAGCACGCCGTGACCGCAAGCACCACCGCCGAGCCGCAGGCGCCGTCCCCCCGGCAGCGCAGGCTGCGCACCGAGATCCCCGGCCCCGTCTCGCGCGAGCTGCAGGAGCGCCGCGCGAACGCCGTCGCCGCCGGGGTCAGCTCGGTGCTGCCCGTCTACGTCACCGAAGCCAGCGGCGGCCTGCTCACCGACGCCGACGGCAACGTCCTGATCGACTTCGGCTCCGGCATCGCGGTGACCAACGTCGGGCACTCCGCGCCCGCCGTCGTCGACCGCGTCCGCAAGCAGGCGTGCTGGTTCACCCACACCTGTTTCATGGTCACGCCGTACGAGGGGTACGTCGAGGTCTGCGAAGCGCTGGCCGAACTGACCCCCGGCGACCACGCGAAGAAGTCGGTGCTCTTCAACTCCGGCGCCGAAGCCGTCGAGAACGCCGTGAAGATCGCGCGCACGGCGACCGGGCGCCAGGCCGTCGTCGTGTTCGACCACGCCTACCACGGCCGCACCAACCTGACGATGGGCATGACCGCGAAGTCCGTGCCCTACAAGCACGGCTTCGGCCCGTTCGCGCCCGAGGTCTACCGCGTGCCGGGCTCGTACCCCTACCGCGACGGGCTGTCCGGCCCGGAAGCGGCCGCGCTGGCCATCGACCGGATCGAGAAGCAGATCGGCGGCGATCAGGTCGCGGCGGTCGTGCTGGAGCCGATCCAGGGCGAGGGCGGGTTCATCGAGCCGGCCCGCGGCTTCCTGCCCGCGATCTCCGCGTGGTGCCGCGAAAACGGCGTCGTGTTCGTCGCCGACGAGGTCCAGACCGGCTTCTGCCGCACCGGATCCTGGTTCGCGTCCACCGACGAAGACGTCGTGCCCGACCTGATCGCGACGGCCAAGGGCATCGCGGGCGGCCTGCCGCTGTCCGCCGTCACCGGCCGCGCGGAACTCCTCGACGCGGTCGGCCCGGGTGGGCTCGGCGGCACGTACGGCGGCAACCCGATCGCGTGCGCCGCCGCGCTCGGCTCGATCGAGACGATGAAGGCGGAAAACCTCGCGGAGTCGGCGAAGCGCATCGAAAACGCCGTCCTGCCGCGGTTGCGCGCGCTGGCTTCGGAAACGGGCGTGATCGGTGACGTCCGCGGGCGCGGCGCCATGCTGGCCGCGGAGTTCGTGAAGCCCGGGACGACCGAGCCCGACGCCGACCTCACCAAGCGCGTTGCGGCGGCGTGCCACCGCGCCGGTGTCGTGGTGCTGACCTGCGGCACCTACGGCAACGTCGTCCGGCTGCTGCCGCCGCTGTCCCTGTCCAACGACCTGCTCGACGAGGGCCTCTCGGTCCTCGAACACGCTGTCCGCACGGAGGCTCTCGCATGACTTTCCCCTTCTGGGTCGCCGGAAAGCCGGTGACCGCCGGCGCGACCGCCGAGGTCCGCCACTCCTTCGACGGGTCTTCCGCGGGCTCCCACTTCGTGCCGTCGGCTTCGGACGTCGAAGCCGCGGTCCAGGCCGCGCACGACGTCGCCGACGAGTTCGCGACGCTGCCCGCGCACGTCCGCGCCGGCGCGCTGGACCACGTGTCCCGCGCGCTGGGCGAGCGAGCCGAGGAGATCGCCGCGGTGATCACGGCGGAGTCCGGCAAGCCGCTGAAGTGGGCACGCGGCGAGGTCGGCCGCGCGGTCTCGACGTTCCGCTGGGCGGCCGAAGAAGCCCGCCGGTTCTCCGGCGAGCTGCAGCGCCTCGACACCGACCCCGGCGGAACCGGACGGCTCGCGCTGGTCCGGCGCGTGCCGCGCGGGCCGGTGCTGGGCATCACGCCGTTCAACTTCCCGCTCAACCTGGTGGCGCACAAGGTCGCCCCGGCGATCGCGGTGGGCGCGCCGATCGTGCTCAAGCCCGCGCCCGCGACGCCGCTGACCGCGTTGCTGCTGGGCGAAATCCTGGCGGAGACGGATCTCCCGGCGGGGTCGTGGTCGATCCTGCCGGTGGACAACGAGACGTCGTCGCGGCTGGTCGAGGACCCGCGCCTGCCGGTGGTGTCGTTCACCGGCTCGGTCCCGGTCGGCTGGGCCATCCGCGACCGCGTCCCGCGCAAGCACGTGGCGCTGGAGCTGGGCGGCAACGGCGCGGTCCTCGTCTGTCCCGATTGGACGGACCTCGACTTCGCGGCGCAGCGGATCGCCACCTTCGCGATGTACCAGGCCGGTCAGTCGTGCATCTCGGTGCAGCGCGTCTACGCGCACGACTCGGTGTTCGACGCGCTGGCCGAGAAGGTGCTGGAACAGGTCAAGGCGCTGCGCACCGGGGACCCGCGGGCCGACGGTGTCGACGTCGGCCCGCTGATCAACGACGCCGCGGCCGAGCGGGTCGAGTCGTGGGTCTCGTCCGCCGTGTCCGCCGGCGGCCGCCTGCTCACCGGCGGCGGGCGTTCGGGCGCCACCGTGGAGCCGACGGTGCTGGCGGACGTCCCCGAGGACGCGTCGGTGATGGCCGAGGAGGTGTTCGGGCCGGTGGTTTCGCTGGTCCGGGTGTCCTCGGTCGCCGAGGGTGTTTCCCGCATCAACGCTTCCCGCTTCGGCTTGCAGGCGGGCGTGTTCACGCGCGACCTGCCGACGGCGTTCGAGGTGTCGGCGGCGTTGAAGGTCGGCGGCGTGCTGGTCGGCGACGTGCCGAGCTTCCGCGCGGACCAGATGCCCTACGGCGGGGTGAAGGACTCCGGCGTCGGCCGCGAGGGCCCGGCGTCGGCGATGGCGGACTTCACCGAGGAGCGGGTGACCGTCCTGACCGGACTGACGCTCTGAGCTACCGGCGCTTCCCCCAGCGCTCGTCGTCGGGTTCCTCGCCGCGCCGCAACGCTTCGAGGTAGGCGCGGTCGGTGGCGAACCGGGCGGCGATCTCGGGTCCCCGGGCCACGGCGCCGTGGCCCGGAATCAGGACGTCGGCGTGCTCGGCGGCCTTGGCGAGCCGGTCGAGCGAGGCTTCGTAGGCCTCCTCCTGCCCGGTGCGGCGGGGGTCGAGCAGCGGGATCAGGACGTCGGAGAGCATGTCGCCGGCCAGCAGGACGCCGCGGTCCGCGAGCAGGATCGCGGCGTGCCCGACGGCGTGCGCGTCGTGCTCGACGACCTCCCCGGGCACGGGCCCGCCGTCGGCAGGCAGCGGCGTGAGCAGCGCGACCAGCTCGAGCGGAACGTCCTTCGCGGTCTCGGCCGCCATTTCTTGCGCGCGTTCCCGGACTTCCGCGGCGACCTGGGCGCAGGCGGCGGTGGCGTAGCGCGGCACGTCGCCGAAGCGGGGGTGCCAGAGCAGGTGGTCCCAGTGCGGGTGCGTGCAGAACCCGGCGACGACGGGAGCGCCGAGCCGGTCGAGGTCGTCGGCGAGTTCGTCCAGCTCGGCGCCTTCGATGCCGGGGTCGACGACGATCAGGCCGTCGTCCGCCCGGATCACGGTGGTGTTGCTCCAGACCCACGTGCTCTGCCGCACCCAGACACCGTCGGCCACCTCGTTCAGCATCGGCCCACCGTGTCAGGCGATCGCCCCGGGCGCAATCTCTTGCTCCCCGGGCCGGGAGCGGCTACCAAGCAGGGGTGAGACCGCTGATCCTGCTCGACGTCGACGGCCCGCTGAGCCCGTGGGCCGCGGCGCGCCACGCGAAACCCGCCGGCTACGTCGAGCACCGGCTGCGGATCTCCCGCTGGAGCCGCAAGCGGCTGCGGATCTGGCTCAACCCGGAGCACGGCCCGGCCCTGCTCGCGCTGGCCGGCGCCGCGGACGCCGAGCTGGCGTGGGCGACCAGCTGGGAGCACCGGGCGAACCGCCAGGTGGGCCCGGCGATCGGGCTGCCGCCGTTGCCGGTGGTCGAGTTCGCCGGGCCGCAGCCGTCGTGGAAGTTCGGGCCGGTGGCGCGGTTCGCCGCGGGCCGGCCGCTGGCCTGGTTCGACGACGACTTCGACCTGTTCCCCGACGCGCGGCAGGCGTTCCTCGACCGGCGCGCGGACCTGCCCACCGAGCTGATCCCGGTCGACGCGCACACCGGCCTGACCGCCGAGCACTTCGGCCGCCTCGAAGCCTGGCTGCGGGCTTAGCCTTCCAGCGCTGCCGTCAGCGCGGCGTGCGCCTCCACCAGCGAAGGGCCGTACCACGTCAGGTACCGCCCCGAGACCAGCACGTACCGCGCATCCGGGAAGTGGTCCGGGCCGTCGTCCGCGGTGAACAGGTACGGCTCGTCCGGCAGCACCAGCAGATCCGCGTCCGCCCTCAGGTGCGCCCTCAGCTCCTCGACGTCCGGCCTCGGATAACGCTCCTCGGACCCCGCGTAGACGTTCGCCACGCCGACGCGGCGCAGGACGTCGCCGCCGAAGGTGTCGCGGCCCAGGACGATCCACGGCTTGCGCCAGACCGGGACCACGGCGTGGAAGCGCACCGGCCGGGTCTCGCGCCACAGCTCCTCCGCCGCCACCAGCCAGTCAGGTTCTTCCAGCTCGAAGGCCTGGGTGAGGATCCGGCGCAGCGAGCCCAGCGCGGCCGGCACGGACGCCGACGCGGCCATCACCCAGACCGGGATCCCGTTGGCGCGCAGGCGTTCCACGTCCTCCGGGCGGTTCTCCTCCGAGTTGGCCAGTACCAGGTCCGGCGCGAGGTCGAGGACCCGGTCGAGCTTCGGGTACTTCGACCCGCCCACCCTCGGGACGTCCAAAGTGGACGGGTGCGTGCAGTAGTCGGTCGCGCCGGCCAGCCGTCCGGGCGCGCTCACCTCGACCGCTTCGGTCAGCGACGGGACGAGCGAAACCACGCGCGAAGCCGGGCCTTCCAGCGGCACCGGCTCCCCGAGGTCGTCGACGAAAGTCATGCGCGTTCGAACGACACCTTCCGCTGCTCGACGTCCACCGCGGTCAGCCGGACGGCGATCCGCTCCCCCGCGGTCAGCTTCTCCCCCGCGCACTTCGCCATCACCGTCGGGTCTTCGACGAGGATCTCCGCCTTGTTCTCGTCCGCGCGCAGCACCACCGCGCTGAACTCGCCACCGACATGCTCGGCGAGCACCCACGCCTCGACCTGGTCGATGCACGCCCGCTCGACCTTCGCGGCGAGGGTGTCCGACGCGCTCATCCGCTCCGGCACGTCCGCCAGCGCCTCCCGCACCCACGCCGGGACTTCGCGGCCCGCCGAGACGGCGAGGCAGATCTCCGTGGCGAAGCGGTCCACCAGCCGCCGGATCGGCGCCGTCACGTGCGCGTACGCGCCGCCGATGCCCGCGTGCGTGGTCAGCGCCGGCAGTTCGCCGTCGAACGCCGTGTAGCCCGCTCCGCGCAGCAGCCGCGTCGTGTCGGCGTAGAGCGCCATCGAGGCCGGCTGCCCGGGGTCCAGCGCGGACAGGAACTCCGAGACGGTCGCTTCCGGCGCCCACGCGATGCCCAGCGCGTCGGCCGACCGGCGCAGCCAGTCCACGGCCTCGGGTTCCGGGTCGGGCAGCGTGCGCAGGACGCCGACCCGCGCGTCGATCATGATCTGCGCCGCCGCCATCCCGGTGAGCAGCGAGATTTCGGCGTTCCAAGCGTCGACGACCGTCCGCGGCCGGCGCGCGAGCACCCAGCCGCCGTCCGGGTCGCCGCTGATCTCCTGCTCCGGCAGCTGCAGCTCGACCGCGCCGCGGCGCACGGCGAGTTCGCGTCGCCGCCGTCCCAGCTCGGGCAGCGCCGCCACCGACGGGTGCGGGTTGCCGGCGTCGAGCGCGGCCTGCACCGTCTCGTAGTCGAACTGCTCGGTGGACCGGACCAGCGCGCGGCGCACCCGCGTGGACGTCGGCTCGCCGGCTTCGTCGGTCTCGATGGTCCAGAGCACCGCGGGCCGGACCTCGCCGGGCAGCAGGCTCGCGGCGCCTTCGGACAGCACCGGCGGGTGCAGCGGGACGTTCCCGTCGGGCAGGTAGAGCGTCTGCCCGCGCAGGCGTGATTCGCGGTCGAGCGCGCCGCCGGGCGGCACGAACGCGGCGAGGTCGGCGATCGCGTAGTGCACGCGGAAGCCGTGCGCGGTCTTCTCGACGACCATCGCCTGGTCCAGGTCCTTGGACCCGGGCGGGTCGATGGTGACGAACGGCAGGCCGGTCGCGTCTTCGCGAGGCCCGGCGAGCGGGTCGAGCACCGCCGCCTCCGCCTCGGCCAGCACGTCGGGCCCGAACGACTCCGGCAGCGAGAACTCGGCGCGCAGGGGCCCGAAGTCCCCGCCCGCCGAGTGTGTCCTGATCACCAGGGGAGGCACCCCCCAACCCTAACCCCGGAAGGGGCCGATGATCGCCCGATCGGGCGCGGGCCGGTCGGGTGTACGTTGGGTCCGGCAATAATGAAAACCGTCTTCGTTTCCAGAAAGGTGCCCGACAAGTGAAGATCGCGTTCGTCGGCAAGGGCGGCAGCGGCAAGACCACGCTCTCGTCGCTGTTCGTCGCGTACCTCGCCGACGCCGGCCTGCCGGTGCTGGCGATCGACGCCGACATCAACCAGCACCTCGCCGTGGCGCTCGGCGCGACCGAGGAAGAAGCGCTGGCCTGGCCGACGCTCGGCGACAACATGGCCCTGATCAAGGACTACCTGCGCGGCGACAACCCGCGCATCCCGGACGCGGCGTCGATGATCAAGACGACCCCGCCGGGCCGCGGCTCCCGCCTGGTCCGGCCGTTCGAGGACAACCCGGTCTTTTCGACGTGCTTCCGCCAGTTGGGCGGCGTCCGGCTGGGTGTGACGGGTCAGTTCGACGAGGACGATCTGGGCGTCAAGTGCTACCACTCGAAGGTGGGAGCCGCGGAGCTGCTGCTCAACCACCTGGTGGACGTCGACGGCGAGTACGTGGTGATGGACATGACGGCGGGCGCGGACGCGTTCGCTTCGGGCCTGTTCACGCGGTTCGACGTGACGTTCCTGGTGTGCGAACCGACGGTGCGCAGCGTCGGCGTGTACCGCCAGTACGCGGACTACGCGCGAGACTTCGGTGTCCGCCTCGTGGTGGTGGGCAACAAGGTGACGGACGCGGAGGACGTCGAGTTCCTCCAGGACCAGGTCGGCGACGCCCTGCTGGGCTGGCTGTCGGCGTCCCGCCACGTCCGCGCGGCGGAGCGCGGCACGACCCGCCCGATCACGGAGCTGGAGCCGCGCAACCTCTCGACGCTGCGGTCGATGCTCACGACGGTGGACGCGGAGCAGCGCGACTGGGCGCGCTACCAGCGCCAGGCCGTGGAGTTCCACCTGCGCAACGCCCACGCCTGGGCAGGCGCGGACCTGGCCGCGCAGGTGGACCCCGACTTCGTCCTGGGCCCGCGCCTACCGGTCTAGTCGTCGTCGGCGGCGTCGGCCTGCCGGGTCCGCTCCCTCGCGATGTCGAGCGCCCGCCGGGCGGTGGCCTCGTCCGGGTAGGGCCCGAGCAGGTCGACACTGCGGCTGCGTTCGAGGTGCTCGACCTGGTTGGTGCGGGTGTTGTAGTACCACCCCTGGTCCGGGTTCGGGTCTTTGGACATGTCCCTAGCGTGGCAGGTGGCGGGCCGGCTGTCAGCGCTTGTACTTGTAGGGGATCTCGGTCGGTTGACCGGTGGGCCCGAAGTCCTGGGGTTCTTCCTGCTGTTCGGGGTGCTCGTCGAACCACCCGCGCGGGGTGCCGCGGGGCGGGGTTTCGGGCTCTTGGCGGGTCGGCTGGGGTAGCGGGGTGTCCTTGCCGGGGAAGACCGGTCGCGCGCCGGCGGGTGGGGCGGGAGGCAGAGTGCCGGGGCCCGGGAAGACGGGGCGCGCGGGGGCGGCGTGTCGGGTGGGGAACGGCTGGGGGGTGGACTCCGGGCCCGGGAAGACGGGCTTGGGGCGGGCGCTCGGCGCTTGAGGCG
>NZ_JAAGNB010001116.1:0-5395 GCF_010550475.1 Amycolatopsis sp. SID8362 | reverse complement strand
CCGCGGGTGCGCTTGCGCGGGGCCCGGGTGCGCTTGCGCGGCGCGTCCTCGGCATCCTCGCCGGGCTTGCCGCGGCCGCGGCCGCGCTTCTTGCCGCCCAGGTCCTCTTCCTCCTCGGCGGCCAGGCCCGCGCGGGTCCGGTTGGCCAGCGGCAGCCGGCCGGTGGTGCCTTCCGGGATGCCCAGGTCCTCGTACAGGTGCTTCGACGACGAGTACGTCTCCACCGGCTCCGGCTTGTCCAGCCCGAGGGTGTCCGAGATCAGCTTCCAGCGCGGCTCTTCGTCCCAGTCGACCAGCGTGACGGCGACACCGGTGCGGCCCGCGCGGCCGGTGCGGCCGATGCGGTGGACGTAGGTCTTCTCGTCGTCCGGGCACTGGTAGTTGATCACGTGCGTGACGTCGTCGATGTCGATGCCGCGCGCGGCGACGTCGGTCGCGACCAGCACGTCCACCTTGCCGGAGCGGAACGCGCGCAGCGCCTGCTCGCGGGCGCCCTGGCCCAGGTCGCCGTGCACGGCGGCGGCCGCGAAGCCGCGCTCGACCAGGTCGTCGGCCACCTTCTGCGCGGTGCGCTTGGTGCGGCTGAAGATCATCGTCAGGCCGCGGCCCTCGGCCTGCAGCACGCGGGCGATGACCTCGGGCTTGTCCATCGAATGCGCCCGGTAGACGAACTGGGTGGTGCGCTCGTGGATCGCGCTCGCGTCGTTCTCTTCGGCGCGGATGTGCGTCGGCTGGCGCAGGAACGTGCGGGCCAGCGTGATGATCGGGCCGGGCATGGTGGCCGAGAACAGCATGGTCTGCCGCTCGTCCGGCACCATCCGCAGGATGCGCTCGATGTCGGGCAGGAAGCCCAGGTCGAGCATCTCGTCGGCCTCGTCCAGCACGAGCCCGCGGACCTTGCCCAGCACCAGGTGCTGCTGCTCGGCCAGGTCCAGGAGGCGGCCCGGGGTGCCGATCACGACGTCGACGCCCTTGCGCAGCGCCTCGATCTGTGGCTCGTACGGGCGGCCGCCGTAGATGGCCAGTGTCCGGATGCCGAGGTGCTTGCCCGCGCCCTTGAGGTCGTTGGCGACCTGGATGCACAGCTCGCGGGTCGGCACCACGACGAGCACCTGCGGGGTGCCGTCGCCGGGGACCTGCACGCGGTGCAGCAGCGGGACGCCGAAGCCCAGCGTCTTGCCCATGCCGGTGCGGGCCTGGCCGATGAGGTCGTCGCCGGCCATCGCCAGCGGGAGCGTCAGCGCCTGGATCGCGAAGGTACGCTCGATGCCGGCCTCGCCGAGTGCCTTGACGATCTCCGGCTTGACGCCGAAGGACGCGAAGGTCGGGGCCTCGGGCTCGACCTCGACGCCCGCCTGCAGCGGGTGCGAGGTGTCGAGCGCGGCCGGGCCGGTCTCGCTGTGCTCCAGCGCGACGGCGGGGGTCTGTTCGGTTGTGGGAATTTCTGCGGTCAGGGTGATCGCCTCTCTCGTGACCAGCGCGCACAGCCGTGGGTCCGCTCGACACTCGACCGGGAGTAAACCCTGGTCCCTGGCGCTGATCTGGAGCGCGGAACCGGTCCGCCCCGGGAATGCCGGAAGAGGCGTGCACGCACATTGCAGTACGTCGGCAAGCCAACGTGACCTGCCTGTTCCCGACGCCGGTATGGCGTACGGAAGCTTCGATATCAAACGCAGTGTACCTGGTCAGCAGTTTTTCGACAGTACCCGGCGCGCCGGAACCAGTGGGATCGGTCTCGTCGCGGCACGCCCGGGTGCTTCGGCGATACCCTGACCGCCGTGACCGACCCGAAAGAGATCTCCGAAGGCGTAGTCGACCTGCTGGGTGTGATCGCCTACCTCGAACTGTCCGCCTTCGACCGGCTGGCCGAGGACGCCCGCAGTGCCCCGACGCTGGCCGGGCGCGCCGCGCTGGCGACCATGGCGGCCGCCGAGATCGGTCACTACGGGCTGCTGGCCCAGCACCTGGCCGCCCAGGGCGTCAAGATCGAGGAAGCGATGGCGCCGTTCGTGGCCCAGGTCGACGCCTGGCACGCCTCGACGCCGCCGAAGTCGTGGCTGGAATCGCTGGTCAAGGCCTACGTCGGCGACGGGCTGGCCGCGGACCTCTACCGGGAGATCGCCAGCTGGCTCGACCCGGAGACCAAGGACCTCGTGCTCACGGTCCTCGCCGACACCGGCCACTCCGCCTTCGCCGAACGCGAAGTGGCCGCCGGGATCGAAGCCGATCCCAAGACCCGCGACAAACTCGCCCTGTGGGGCCGCCGCCTGCTCGGCGAGGCACTGACCCAGGCCCAGTACGTCGTCGCCGAACGCGACGGCCTGGCCGAGCTCATCATCGGCGGCTCCGGCGACCTCTCCGGAATTGCGGCGCTGTTCCGGCGGTTGCAACAGGGGCACACCAAGCGCATGCAGGCGCTCGGCCTGGGCTGACCCCGATGGAGTACCCGGAATTGACGACGCGGTCAGGCGCGGTCATGCGCCACCGGAACGAGCCCGTTCGGTTAGCCTTGCCGAGCACATCCCTTACGAATTTCCAGCGGAGGTCCCACGTGGAGGTCAAGATCGGCATCAAGGACACACCGCGCGAGCTGGTGGTGTCCAGTGGCCAGTCTCCCGAAGAGGTGGAGAAGCTGGTCGCCGAGGCCCTGACGGCCGGTGACGGGCTCTTCCGCATCAGCGACGAGAAGGGGCGCAAGTACATCGTCCCGTCCGACCGCATCGCGTACGTCGAGATCGCCCCGTCCGACGTCCGGAAGGTCGGCTTCGGCGTCGGCGACTGACCCATCGCGGCACGAAGGCCACCCCGGGGACATCCCCAGGGTGGCCTTCACGCGTTGAGTTCCTCCAGCGACGTCGGCACGTGGAACGGCGGGGTGCTCGTGCCCATGATCCGGTAGCGGCCCCACGGGTCCGGATCCGACAGCTCGCCGTCCGCGGTGTGGGCGCCGGCGTGGATCGTCACCGGCTTCTTCTTGCCGCCCGCCAGCTTCGCCAGCTCCTCGTTCACCGCCACCCGGCCGTACCAGCGGTAGTAGCCGTCGATCGGCTGGAAGTAGCCGCGCAGCTCCACCGTCGCCGGCACGGAGACCCCGTCGACCACCAGCGTGGCCGAACCGCTGTAGCCGTCTTCGTCGTGCTCGCTCATGACGTCTCCTCCGCCTGCTCCGAAGCGCGGCCCAGCTGGACCACCTTGTTGGCTTCCAAGGGCAGGTTCGGGTCGATGACCACGCCGTTCTGGCGGGTCAGGCCGTCGATCGCCGCCCAGATGATCTGCGTCAGGTACTCCACGACCGAGTCGCGGCCCATCGAGCGGCGGTCCAGCCACCACTCGCCGGTGTTCTGGACCATGCCGACGATGCCGTGCGCCCACGGCTCGGCCGCGCCGGAGTCCATGTTGAACATCCGCATGTAGTCGCCGAGCAGCGCGGTCAGCGCCGACGCGATCAGTTCCTTGTCCTCGGCGACGACGTCCGACGACACCGGCTTCTCCGGCCGCCCGTGCGCGAGCAGCCGGTAGAGGTTGGGGTGCTCCTCGATCACGGTGAAGAACGCGTCGAGTGCCATCCGGATCCGGGGCACCGGCGCCAGCTCGGCGTTGATCGCCGGGATCAGCCGCTCGAAGAGGATCTCCGTGCCGCGCTGGCCGAGGGCGACGTAGAGGTCGGCCTTGTCGTCGAAGTGCCGGTACAGCACCGGTTTCGTGACGCCTGCCTCCGCGGCGACGTCCTCCATGCCGAGGTCGGGGCCGTGCGTGTCGAGCGCGCGCAGCGCCGCTTCGACGAACTCCTTGCGCCGCGCGATCCGGTGCTTGCGCCAGCGGTCGCGCCGGGCGTCACCGGTCGTCTCCTCGTCGCGCGAGGCCTTGCTGGACGGCTTGCCGGAGCGCTTGACACGTTCGATCACGGGGGTCATGCTACGCACAGGTAACTGTTACCTCAAGTTACACATTGCGGAAGGGGTGTCGGCAATGACGCGGACGCTGAAGGAACCGGACCGCGAGAAGACCGCGGACCGCCTGCTGAAGTCGTCGGCGAACAAGTTCTACGACCCGGACGTCGACATCGACTGGACCGCGCCGCTCGTCGAGGGCAAGCGGTTCATCCTGGACGAGCGCTCCTCGCTCTACGGCACCGAACTGTGGGACAAGCTGACCCCCGAACAGCGCATCGAGCTGGGCAAGCACGAGGTCGCCAGTGTCGCGACCACCGGACTGTGGTTCGAAATCCTCCTGATGCAGATGCTGCTCAAGGAGGTCTACGAAGAGGACCCGACGTCCGCGCACGCCCAGTTCGCGCTCACCGAGATCGCCGACGAATGCCGGCACTCGACGATGTTCGCGCGGATGGCGTCGCGCATCGGCTGCCCCGCCTACGGCCCCGTGCCGTGGCTGCGGCGCCTCGCGAAGCTGATGCCGACGATCTCCTACGGCCCGGCGCGCTACGGCGCGATCCTGGTCGCCGAAGAGGTCCTCGACCGGCTGCAGCGCGAGCAGATGAACGACGAAGGCGTGCAGCCGCTGGTCCGGATGGTCAACCGGATCCACGTACTCGAAGAGGCCCGGCACGTCACCTTCGCCCGCGAAGAGGTCACGCGCGGCATGGCGAAGCTGTCGAAGGCCGAGATCGCCTACCAGCAGTTCATCATCGCGCTCGTCTCGTACTTCGTGACGCGGGCGTTCATCAACCCGAACGTCTACAAGGCGGTCGGCATCCGGCCGCGCGACGGCGTCGAAGCGGCGCTGAACAACCCGCACTGGCAGGGGACGATCGCGTGGGCGGGGGAGAAGATCATGCCGTTCCTGCAGGAGTCCGGCCTGGTCGGGCTGCCCGGGAAGTACTTCTGGCGCAAGTCGTTCCTGCTCCCGGCGGGCCGGTGACCACCGCGTCGCGGCTGCGCGACCCCTCGCTCGCGCACCGGTTCGTCGCGAGCGACGGCGCCGCGCTGCACGTCGCGGAATCGGGTCCCGCCAGCTCGGCGGTCACGCTGGTGCTGGTGCACGGCTGGACGCAGGACCACCGGACGTGGGACTTCGTGCTGCCGCACCTGGACCCGGGCGTGCGCGTGCTGCGCTACGACCTGCGCGGCCACGGCGGTTCGGCGCACGCGCGCCCCGGCTCGGCCACGATCGCGCGGCTGGCCGACGACCTCGCCGAGCTGATCGCTTCGCGTGTCCCGGAAGGGCCGGTGGTGCTCGCCGGGCACTCGATGGGCGGCATGACGCTGATGGTGCTCGCCGAACGGCACCCGTCGCTGGTCCGGGACCGGCTGGCGGGCGCGGCGTTCGTGGCGACGTCGTCGGGGGACATGGACAAGCTGACGCTGGGGTTCCCCGGCCTGGCCGGGCGGAGCGTGACGCGCCTGGAGCCGCGGCTGGCCCGCCTGCTGGCGAGGCT
>NZ_JAAGNB010001064.1:0-8212 GCF_010550475.1 Amycolatopsis sp. SID8362 | reverse complement strand
GCGAGGTGATGGCCCTCGTCGAAACCGCACGGGGTGTCGAGCGCGCCGGTGAGCTGGCGGCCGTGCCGTCGGTGTCGCGGCTGGCGTTCGGCAGCGTCGACCTCGCGGCGGAACTGGGTGTCGACCCCGACGACCGGGAGCCGTTCGCCTACGCGCGTTCGCGGCTGGTGATCGCGTCCGCGGCGGCCGGACTGGCGCCGCCGGTGGACGGCGTGACGACGGACCTGCGCGACGACGACCGGCTGGCCGCTGACGTCGGGTACGCGCGCCGGATGGGCTTCGGCGGCAAGCTGTGCGTCCACCCGCGGCAAGCTGTGCGTCCACCCGCGGCAGGTCGCGCCGGTCCGGGCGGGTTTCGAGCCCACCGAAGCCGAGCGCGAGTGGGCTCGCCGGGTCGTCACGGCGGGGGCTTCGGTGTCCACTGTGGACGGGAAGATGGTGGACCGGCCGGTGCTGGCGCGGGCCCGCCGGATCCTGGGGGAGTAGGCCGCTACACGGCTCCCCGGCGCCGCAACGCTTCCGCGTCGAAGCCGAACTCGGCCAGCACGGCGTCGGTGTGCTCGCCCACGTCCGGCACGGGGTCCATCCGGGGTGCCCGGCCGGCGACGGTGATCGGCGGCAGCGTGGCCCGGATCGGCCCGGCCGGCGTGCCCACCTCCGCGAACCGGTCGCGGGCCGTCAGCTGCGGGTGCGCCAGGACGTCGGGCAGCTCACGGCGGCGGGCATGCGCGATCCGGCCCGCCGCCAGCCGCCGCTCCAGCTCGGTTCCGGTCAGTCCGGCGAAGATCGCGTCGATCTCCCGCTCCAGCGCGGGCCGGTTCGCGACGCGGGCGCTGCCGGTCGCGAACCGATCGTCGGTCACCCACTCCGGGCGCTCGACGGCGTGCTCGCAGAACGCCGCCCACTCGCGGTCGTTCTGCACGGCCAGCACCAGCTCTGTCCCGTCTCCCGCGGCGAAGGTGCCGTAGGGCGCGATCGCCGGG
This sequence comes from Amycolatopsis sp. SID8362, assembly GCF_010550475.1. Lineage (NCBI taxonomy): Bacteria > Bacillati > Actinomycetota > Actinomycetes > Pseudonocardiales > Pseudonocardiaceae > Amycolatopsis > Amycolatopsis sp. SID8362. The sequence continues at coordinate 7,229 of NZ_JAAGNB010001064.1, read as the reverse complement.
TGGCTGGTGCCGGTCCGCGGCGGTGGCGTCCCGCCGTATCCCGCGTAGTAGAGCGGAAATCCCATCCACTCGACCAGCGAGTCGAACAGGCTGACCTCCAGCGCGGTGCCCTGCCCGGTGCGCTCCCGGTCGTAGAGCGCGGACAGGATGCCGGAGAAGGCGTACATCCCGGCGCCGATGTCCGCGGCCGGGATGCCGCTCTTGGCGGGCTCCGCGGCCGAGCCGGTCACCGAAACCAGCCCGGCTTCGGACTGGATCAGCAGGTCGTACGCCTTCGCGTCGCGGTAGGGCCCGCTGGAGCCGTACCCCGACACCGAGCACGTGATCAGCCGCGGCCGGGACGCTCGGATGTCCGCCGCGCCGAGGCCGAGGCGCTCGGCGACGCCGGGGGCGAAGTTCTGCACGAAGACGTCGGCCCGGTCCAGCAGGGCCGCCATGACCTCGCCCGCGACCTCGCTCTTGAGGTCGAGCGTGATGCTCTCCTTCGACCGGTTCAGCCAGACGAAGTGGCTGGACAGGCCGTGCACGGTTTCGTCGTAGGCGCGGGCGAAGTCGCCGCTGCCCGGCCGCTCGACCTTGAGCACCCGGGCCCCGAGATCGGCCAGGTGCCGGGTGGCCAGCGGCGCGGCGACCGCTTGTTCGCAGGACACGACGGTGACGCCGTCGAGGGGCAACGAGGGCATGGCCGCATCCTGCCACCGGCCTCAGACCGCGCGGGCGATGGCGATGTTCCCGGCGAGCCGCGCGCCCGCCTCGTAGATCATGTACTCGCGGCCCTGGTAGGTGCCGAAGCTCGGCGCCGCGCAGCGCCCGTTGTCCGGCGCGCCGGCGAGGGGAGCGTGGAACACCCCGAGGTGGTTGCGCTTCGAGAAGTCGGCGCCGACCTCGGTGATCATCAGCTTCCCGCCGTGCGCGATGTCGGTGTTGTACACGACGTACGTGCTGCTGTTCCGCTCCAGCAGGTGCGGGCCGCCGATGTCCGACGCGCCGACGTCGGTGTGCCGCACCAGAGGCGTCTGGGAGAACGTCCAGTTCAGCGCGTCCGGCGACCAGCCCCAGCCGATGTCGCGGTGGTTGGTGGTGTTGTTGAGCATGAAGACCATGACGTACCGGGCGCCCTTCGCCGGCAGGTCGTGGCGGAACACCCGGGCGTACGACGTCTCGGTGGTGCCCGCGGGCTGCAGCCGCGTCGAGAGGACTTCCTTCTCGTAGGTGAAGTGGATGCCGTCGGCCGAGCTGGCCAGCCGCGTCACGGTGTTCTCGCCGTGGAAGTACAGGTAGAGCCGCTGGACGTCGTCGTTCCACAGGGCGTGCGGGGAGGAGACGTGGCTAACGGAGTACTCGCCCGGCCACGAGTTCTTGATGATCGGGTTGCCCGGGTACTCGGTGAACTCCTCGTCGAGGGAATTCGCGTACGCCAGGCAGATCCCGCCGGGCGCGTCGTGCGGGGCGTAGTACAGGTAGTACGCGCCGAGCGCGCCCGGGATGCGGCCCTTGGTGCCGCGGACGCACGGGAAGATCAGCTCGCCGGTGGGGTTGTAGCGCAGCTTGCTCTTCACGAGCGCGAGGCGCTGGTACCGGTAGTCCGGGAACCCGGTGGGCGCCGCGGTGGCGGTCGCGGGCAGGAACGCGGTCGCGCCGAGCGCGGCGGTGCCGGCCAGCAGGCCGCGGCGGGTGAGGGTCATGGCCGCTCCTTCGTCGTCGAAGTGTGCCGCGACGGTGGCACGCGATTCGGACGAAGACAAGAGAGTAATACGTATTACTGTTTCGAGGGCAGGATCCCGGGAGTTTCGGGCAAGGCAGCGGTGCGAGGCGAATGATAGGAATGGCCGGTGACCGAACCGAACACCATCGAAGCCGCCGCGGCCGAAGCCGTCACGCTGACCAGCGAGCTCATCCGCATCGACACCACCAACACCGGGGACCCCGACACGCTGGTGGGGGAGCGGACGGCGGCCGAGTACGTCGCGGAGAAGCTGACCGACGCCGGCTACGAGATCACCTACGTGGAGTCGGGCGGGAAGAACCGGCACAACGTCTTCGTCCGGCTGGCGGGCGCCGACCCGAGCCGGGGCGCGCTGCTGATCCACGGGCACCTCGACGCCGTCCCCGCGGACCCGTCGGAGTGGTCGGTCCACCCGTTCTCCGGCGCGATCCAGGACGACTACGTCTGGGGCCGCGGCGCGGTCGACATGAAGGACATGTGCGGGATGGCGCTCGCGCTGGCCCGGCACTACAAGCTGAACGGCATCGTGCCCCCGCGCGACCTCGTCTTCGCCTTCCTCGCCGACGAAGAGGCCGGCGGCAAGTACGGCGCCCAGTGGCTGGTCGAGAACCGGCCCGAGCTGTTCGAGGGCGTCACCGAGGCGATCAGCGAGGTCGGCGGCTTCTCGGTCACGCTCAAGGACGACGTCCGCGCGTACCTGATCGAGACGGCCGAAAAGGGCATCCGCTGGATGAAGCTGCGCGTGCGGGGCACCGCGGGCCACGGCTCGATGATCCACCGCGACAACGCCGTCACCAAGCTCGCCGAGGCCGTCGCCAAGCTCGGCAACCACCGCTTCCCGCTGGTGCTCACCGATTCGGTGAAGGAGTTCCTCGCCGGCGTCACGGAGATCACCGGCTGGGACTTCCCGGAGGACGACCTCGAAGGCTCGGTCGCCAAGCTGGGCAACATCTCCCGGATGATCGGCGCGACCCTGCGCGACACCGCCAACCCGACGATGCTGACCGCGGGGTACAAGTCGAACGTCATCCCGTCGGTCGCCGAAGCCGCGGTCGACTGCCGGATCCTGCCCGGCCGCCTCGAGGCGTTCGACCGCGAGCTCGACGAGCTGCTCGGCCCGGACATCGAGAAGGAGTGGATGGAGCTCCCGCCGGTCGAGACGACGTTCGACGGCGCGCTCGTCGACGCGATGACCGCCGCGGTGCTGGCCGAGGACCCGGGCGCGAAGACGCTGCCGTACATGCTCTCCGGCGGCACCGACGCCAAGTCGTTCCAGCAGCTCGGCATCCGCAACTTCGGCTTCGCGCCGCTGAAGCTGCCCGCGGACCTCGACTTCTCGGCGCTCTTCCACGGCGTCGACGAGCGGGTCCCGGTCGAGGCCCTGAAGTTCGGCACCCGCGTGCTGGACCGGTTCCTGCGCACGTCCTGATGACCGGCTTCGCGCTCGCCGACGGTACGTCCCTGCAGGTCATCCGCAGGGGCGACCCGGCGGCGCCGGTGACCGTGGTGTTCGTCCACGGCTACGCGCTGGACCAGCGCAGCTGGGGCCGGATCGCGCCGCTGGTCCCGGACGCGGCCGAGGGGCCGGTGGCCGTGCTGACCTACGACCAGCGCGGCCACGGCGGTTCGGGCCGGGCGCGGCGCGGGACGGCGACCATGGCGCAGCTCGGCGACGACCTCGCCGAGCTGCTGTCCGGTGAGGTGCCCGAAGGCCGGGTGGTGCTGGTCGGCCACGACATGGGCGGCCTGGCGATCATGTCGCTGTCGCAGCGGCACCCGGAGCTGTTCGCCGCGCGGGTGTCCGGCCTGGTGCTGCTGGCGACGTCGTCGGGGACCCTTGCCACCGAGGTGTCGGCGGCCTGGCCCAACGCGCTGGGGAAGCTGGCGCGCGACCTCGAAGCGGTGCTCGGCTCGAAGCTGTTCGGCGTCGTGCGCGAGCACACCAGCCGGGCGGTCAGCGCGGGCCTGCGCTGGTGGCTCTTCGGCGACGACCCGGACCCGGAGCTGGTCGAGCTGACCGTGAAGATGATCCGCGGCAACTGGCCGCACACCGTCTCGCTGTTCCGCCCGGCACTGGACGCCTACGCGCGCGACGCGGCGCTGACCCAGGTGAGCGGCGTGCCGGTGACGGCGATCGTGGGGGAGCGGGACCGGATCGTGCGGGCCTCCGACGTCGAGCAGTGGGCCGGCGGGCTCGACGACGGGACGGCCGTGGTGCTGCCGGGCGTCGGGCACGTCGTCCCCCTGGAAGCCGCGGCGCAGGTGCTGCCCCGGGTGGTCGCCCTCGTCAACGCCAGCCACCGACAAGACGAGAGTTCTTGACAACTTCTCTGTTCGGCGCAAAGCTGGGTACATGTTTTCCGTGGCGGTGATCGAAGACCCGGCCGCGGCCGAGGTGTCGCTGGACCCGATCCGCGCGCGCCTGCTGGCCGAGCTGGCCGAACCCGCGTCCGCGACGATGCTCGCGGCCCGGGTGGACCTGCCGCGCCAGAAGGTCAACTACCACCTGCGGGCGCTGGAGGCACACGGCCTGGTGGAGCTGGTCGAGGAGCGGCGCAAGGGCAACGTCACCGAGCGGATGATGCGGGCGACGGCGTCGTCGTACGTCATCTCGCCGGCCGCGCTCGCCGCGGTCCAGCCCGACCCCGCGCAGTCGCCGGACCGGCTCTCAGCCCGCTGGCTGCTCGCCGTGGCCGGCCGGCTGGTCCGCGATGTCGGCCTGCTCATCACCGGCGCGGCCAAGGCGAAGCAGCGGGTCGCGACCTTCGCGCTCGACGGCGAGGTGCGGTTCGCCTCGCCCGCCGACCGGGCCGCGTTCGCCGAGGAGCTGACCACGGCGATCACCACCCTGGTGGGCAAGTACCACGACGAAGCGGCCGAGAAGGGCCGCGGCTACCGGGTGGTCGTCGCCGTCCACCCGAGCATCCCGGAGGAGACCGCCAGTGGGGCATGAGTTCGAGGCGACCGACGTCGCCGAAGTCGACGCGACGCCGGAGCAGGTGTGGGACGCCATCGCGACCGGGCCGGGCATCGACTCGTGGTTCATGGGCCGCAACGAGGTCGAGGGCGGCACCGGCGGCGTGGTCCGCGGCGCGTTCGGCGCGTACCAGCCGGAGTACCGGATCCACGAGTGGGACCCGCTGGAGAAGCTCGTCTACGGCAACGAGCCGGGGCCGGACGGGCGCCGGATCGCCTACGAGTTCCTGATCGAGGGCCGCGACGGCGGCAGCTCGGCCATCCGCTGCGTCACCAGCGGCTTCCTCCCCGGCGACGACTGGGAGGACGAGTTCGAGGCGATGACCGCGGGCGGCGCGCTGTTCTTCCGCACGCTGGTCGAGTACGTCACGCACTTCGCCGGCCGCACGGCGGTCCCGGTGACGGTGTTCGGCCCGCCGGTAGGGGACTGGGACGAGGCGTGGGCGCGGCTCGGGACGGCGCTGGGGCTGCCGTCACGGCCTGCCCTGGGCGACCGCGTCTCCCTCGGCGGCGTCGTCTACGCGGTCAACGACCAGACGGTCGGGATCCGGACGGCGGACGCGATGCTCCGGTTCATGAAGGGCTTCCACGGCCCGATGGTCGTGGCCCACCACATCTTCACCCCGGGCGCGGACGCGGCGACCGAGGAGAAGACCTGGAGCGAGTGGCTGAACCGCGTGCTCGGCTGACAGCCGGGTGACCCGTGCCCGGCGGCGGCTTCGCGGCGACTGTGCCGGAACCCTGACCCGAGATGTAGTGAATGACTCATTCATGTCGTCGGACGACATGAATGAGTCATTCACTACATCGCAGCCCGCCACGACGCCGCCGATGTGGGTGACCGGTCACGAGGCAATCCGCGCTCCTGACCGAACCTCAACGCGGCAACCAGCGCGGCTACTGAGAAAACCTCAACGTGGCGTTGGTTGCGTCCAACGCACCGAACGCCACATTGGGGCGCTCGGCCCGGCTGTGAAACGACGCGCGACGCTACGTCGGGAGGGCGCCGGGCAGGCTCTGCGCCGTCTTCTTGCGGCGCAGCCACACCCGGCGCGTGCCGTCGGCGTAGAGCCGCACGGTGCGCAGTTCCCAGCCCGCGAACTCCGCGTGGATGGAGAGCTGGATCGCCGCCGCACGCCGGGACACGCCCGGGGGGAGGTGCAGGCGGCGATACTCCCAATCCCCTTCGACCACCGCCTCGCTGACCGTCGTCATGGCTGGATCACCTGGGTCCCTTCTCCGGCGGCCGAACCGACGAGCACGCGGCCGCTGCTCTCGTCCACCCCGACCGAGTCCGGCTGGCGCACGGTGGGGAACCGGTACTTCTCCACGGGTTCGCCGCCGCGGACGTCGAACCCGACCACTTCGTTGCGTTCGGTCAGCGTCACCCAGGCCAGGCTCCGCTTCGCGTCGTAGGCGATCCCGTACGGCGCGCCGGGCACCGGGTAGCGCTGCCGCATGATCAGCGGCGAGGCCGAGAATGCGATCAGCGCACCCGCGCGCGCGTCGGTCACCAGCACGCGGCCGTAGGAGTCCGCCACCGCGTTCGCGGCGCCGTCGCCCGCGCGCAGGCCCTCGTTGACCTTCCCGGCCGCGACGTCGAGCGAGAACACCGCCGTCCGCAGCCGGTCCAGCACCACCACGCCGGTCCCGGTGTCCACGACGTCGTCGGCGCTGTAGAGCTGCCCGCCGATCGTCCGCGCCGGACCCGCCGCCGGCAGCACCTGGATGTCCTTCGCCGGCCCCATCGCGACCAGCCGGTCGGCGCCGTAGGCGATGCTCGACGCGGGCTGCCCGCCGGTCTTCGTCTCCGTGAGCTTCCGGTCCGGCAGCGACAGCTGCTGCACCACACCCTGCGCCGGCTCCGCGATCTCGACCCGGCCGGGCGTCACGGTCAGCTTCTCCGCCTTGCCGTATAACGGCATATTCACCGGGGCGGACGCGAGCGCGTTCAGATCGTAGAGCCGCAACGACGGCGGCTCGGAAAGCGCCACGACGAGGGTCGAGGTCTTCGCGTCGACGGCGAGGGCGGAAACCGCGCCGCCGGGCAGGACCTGCCCGGCCGGGTTCACGCTCACCGCGGGGGAGACCGCCGGGCGCGCCGCCTGCGGGTTCGCCACGATCTGCAGCTCGTCGCTGTTGTCCTTCGCCGACGAGCAGCCCGAGAGCACCAGGGCACCGGCGAGCGGCAGCGCGATCCACGACACGGCGGTGAGCCGACGCACGCTGTGGCCTCCGGATGTCCCTCGGTGGTTGGTCTTCACCAGCATGCTCCTCGATCCCCTTGCCGTCACGTCCGTGTCACCCAACAGACACCTACCGCGGCCAGCGCTCGGGGTAGCCGACCTCGATCGCGCTGACGTCGTCGAGCGCGGACCGGATGGCGGGCGGCAGGGTGATGGCTTCGGCGGTCAGCGAGCCGGTGAGCTGCCCGGTGTCGCGCGCGCCGACGACCGGGGCGACGACGCCCGGCCGGTCGCGGACCCAGGCCAGCGCGACGGCCAGCGGCGAGGTGCCCAGCCCGTCG
>NZ_JAAGNB010001016.1:0-4989 GCF_010550475.1 Amycolatopsis sp. SID8362 | reverse complement strand
TGACGATCTCGGCGCCCGCCCGCGAGGGCGCGCACATCCGGCGGACCGGCGAAGACGTCGTCGCGGACAGCGTCGCCCTGCACGCCGGGACCGTGCTGGGCCACTCCCAGCTCGGCCTCGCGGCCGCGGTCGGGCTGGCCGAGGTGCGGGTGCACCGGCCGCTGCGGGTGCTGGTCGCCTCGACCGGCACCGAGCTGGTCGACGCGCCCGCCCCGCTGCGCCACGGCCAGATCTACGAGTCCAACAGCGTGATGCTGGCCGCGGCGATCCGCGCGCTCGGCTGCGAGGTCGACGTCGTCCGCAGCGTGGTCGACGACGTCGAGGAGTTCCGCAAGGTCATCGAGCCGAAGCTGGCCGACGCCGACCTGCTGGTGACGTCCGGCGGCGTCAGCGCGGGTGCCTACGAGGTGGTGAAGGACGCGCTGACCGGCCAGGGCGTCGAGTTCGCCAAGATCGCGATGCAGCCGGGCGGGCCGCAGGGCTGCGGGCGCTGGCAGGGCGTGCCGGTGGTGACGCTGCCCGGCAACCCGGTCAGCGTGCTGGTGTCCTTCGAGGCGTTCCTGCGCCCGGCGCTGCTGACGGCCATGGGCCACACCGACGTCTCGCGGCGGCGCGTGCGGGCCCGGCTGACGGAGGAGATGTCCTCGCCCGCCGGGCGCCGGCAGTACCGCCGCGGCGTGTTCACGCCGTCCGAGCGCGAAGTCACCGGCATCGTCGGGCCGCGCGGCGGGCCGGGCTCGCACCTGCTGGCCGCGTTCACGCAGGCCAACTGCCTGATCGTGCTGCCGGAGGACGTCACGTCGGCAGCGGTCGGGCAAGAGGTGGACGTCCTGCTGCTCTGACCGGGAAGTCCCGCAGCTTCCAGTACGGCGCCAGCAGCGGCAGCGCGACGATCGACACCCCCGCGGCGCACCAGAGCGTCTCGCGGGTTCCGATGACCTCGCCCAGCACGCCGCCCAGGACCCCGGCCAGCGGGATCGACCCGTAGTTGACGAGTGACGTGCTGGAGTTGACCCGGCTGAACAGCTCGGGCGGGCAGTACTGCTGCCGGAACGTCGTGACCAGCACGTTGCCGGCGACGACACCGACGCACACACCGAACTCCGCGAGCACGAACAGCGTCAGGCCCCAGCCGGGGCCGCTCAACGGACCGAGCAGCAGCATCGGGGCCGCGACGATCTCGCACAGCAGCCACGCGCGCGCGGCGCCGAAGCGGGCGGCGAGCCGTCCGGCCAGAGCCGCGCCGAGCACGCCGCCGGAGGCGGCCGTGGCCAGTACCAGCCCGACCAGGCCGGGCGCGGCGCCGAGCGTGCGGGACAGGAACACGATCTGGATGGCCTGGTAGCCGGCGAGGGCGAGGTTGGAGACGGCGCCGAAGGTCATCAACGACCGCAGGTACCGGTCGCCGGCGACGAACCGCAGCCCTTCGGCGATCTGGCTGCGCAACGGCGTCCGGACGGGCGGGACGACGGTCTCGCGCACCCGGATCGCCCGCACGCACAGCACGGAGACGCCGAAGCTGACCGCGTCCGCGAGGATGCCGCTGACCGGGCCGAACGCCTGCGCCAGCAGCCCGGCCAGGCCGGGTCCGGCGACCTGCGTCGCGGACTCGCTGCCCTGCAGCTTGGCGTTGGCCTCGAGGAGTTCGCCGGGGGCGACCAGCACCGGCAGGTAGGCCCGGTAGGCGAGGGTGAAGAAGACCTTCGCGATGCCGCCGAGCAGCGCGGCGGCGAGCAGGTACGGCATGGTCAGCGCGCCGAGGACGGCCGCGAGCGGGACGCTGCCGAACACCGCCATCGACACCGTGTTGCAGAGCAGCATGACCGGCCGCTTCGGCAGCCGGTCGACCCAGGCACCGGCGGGCAGGCCCACCAGGAGCCACGGCAGCCAGGCCACCGCCGTCAGGAGCGCGACCTCGAAGGTGCTCGCCCGCAGCGTGACCACCGCGACCAGCGGCAACGCCGTGCTCGCGACCATGCTGCCGAGCATGCTGGTCGTCTCGCCGGTCCAGAGCAGCCGGAAGTCCCTGTTCCCCCAGAGCCCCTTCACGGCTTGCCCAGCGAAGCCCGTGCGGCGAAGAAGACCGGACGGCGCTCGACGCCGTCACCGGGTTCGGTGCGGTTCTCGAACTCGCCGATCATCAGGAAGATCCGCTCGTTGAGCTCGTCGAGCTCCTCGCGCGAGAGCCGCACCCAGGTGTCGATGCTGAACGGGCCGCCGCGCCAGTGTTCGGGGTAGGTGTCCCGGTTGGCGATCCATTCGCGGGCGACCGCCGTCTGGTGGTCGAGCACGAGGACCTCGGCGGCTTCGGCGACCGGGTCGCCGGGGAAGTCGGCCGCGGCCCACCGCAGGGTCTTCGCACTGCGCTTCCACCAGCGTTCCCGCTGGTCACGGGCCAGTTCGGGGGCCTCTTCGACCAGTTTCGCCGCGGCCAGCACCTTCATGTGGTGGCTCACGTTGCCGACCGCCTGCTCGGTCTTCGCGGCCAGCATCGACGCGGTCGCGGGGCCGTCGAGGTGGAGCAGCTCCAGGAGCCGGCGGCGCAGCTGGTGCGACATGGCCGCCAGCACCTTCGAATCCCGGATCTCCCGGATGTCGTCGCTCATGACGCACAAGAGTAGTTGTACAAGACCTCTTGCGCAATGGCTCTTGTGCGTCCGCTCGCGTAAGCTCCCGGCATGGGCTTCGTCGCATGGGTCATCTTCGGCGCGATCGTCGGCTGGGCCGCCAACCTGGTCGTCGGCGGCCGGGAGCGGCGCCGGCAGGGCTGCCTGGTCAGCGTGCTCGTCGGCGTGGTCGGGGCGGCCCTCGGCGGGCTGGTCTACCGGCTCGCGACCGGCCAGTCGAAGACGTTCGACTTCGACTTCCCCAGCTTCGGCGTGGCCGTCCTGGGCGCTGTCGCGCTGCTGGCGATCCTGCGGCTCGTGAGCGGGCTCGGCCGACGTCCGAGTGACCGTTGGTAACTTTTGCCGGACGAATCGTGATCGACAGGCCTTCGGCCGTTAGACTGCTTCGTCACGCGCATTACCCGGTGGCCGGGTGCATGCGCCGTCGGGGGGCGGATGCACCCGGCCCCCATTTTCCTTCGCTTCGATGACGACGTCGACGGCGCGCACCGGGTCCACCAAAGACGGCAGCGGCACTTCGTCGATCTCCGCGCGCCACGCGCCGAGCAGCTCGACGAGGCGGACGTGGGCCGGATCGCGGTGGTCGGTCATCGTCCCCTCACCGGGTCGGGCGGGGTGCTCGGCAGCGCCCCGAACGGCATCAACTACTTAGAGTTATCGGCGGAATCGACCTTGCGTTACCGGGATGGGGTGGCTCCCACCCGTCGCGGTGACCCCCTCGCGGAGGAGCCACCGAGGGGGATGCGGACACGCTCACCTGGGGCAGCGGTAGCGTGGTGGCGCCCGTACGCGGCCGCCGGACCACCGGCGCCGACAGTTCTTCCGACACGAAACCAGGGGACCCGACCATGAGCGGCACCCGGCCGGAGCCCGCCGGCAACCCAGTCGCGCACGCCGTGCAGCTCGCCCGTGAAACGCTGCCCCCGATGCACCCCGCGGGCCGCCCGTTCGTGGCGGGCGGGGCCGTCGCGACGCTGGTCGCCCGCCGGTTCTCCAAGCGCCTCGGTGTCGTCGGCGCGCTCGCGACCGTGGCGATGGCCGCGTTCTTCCGCGAGCCGAAGCGGGTCCCGCCGCCGCGTGACGGCGTCGCGCTGGCCTCGGCCGACGGCCTGGTGTCGCTGATCGAGGAAGCCGTCCCGCCCGCCGAGCTGGGCCTGCCCGCCGAGCCGCGGATGCGCGTGTCGGTGTTCCTCTCGGTGTTCGACGTGCACGTCCAGCGCGTGCCGGCGAACGGCGTGATCGAGCGGGTCGCCTACCGGCCCGGCAAGTTCCTCTCCGCCGACCTGGACAAGGCCAGCGACGACAACGAACGCAACTCCGTGCTGATGCGCACCGAAGACGGCCACGAGCTCGTCGTCGTGCAGATCGCCGGGCTGGTCGCGCGCCGCATCCTCTGCGAGATCCGCGAGGGCGACAAGGTCGGCGCCGCCGCGACCTACGGCATCATCCGCTTCGGCTCGCGGGTCGACCTCTACCTCCCGCCGGGCTCGACGGTGCTGGTCAGCAAGGGCCAGCGCACGATCGGCGGCGAAACCGTGATCGCCGAACTCCCTGCCGCGCCTGCGAAAGGCTGATCGATGGTCCGCGTGACCACCCCGGGCGTCCGGTTGCTGCCGAACGCCATCACGGTGCTGGCGCTGTGCGCGGGCCTCTCGGCCGTGCAGTTCGCGCTGACGAAGAACTACGCGATGGCGATCGCCTCGATCGGCATCGCCGCGGTGCTCGACAGCCTGGACGGCCGGATCGCGCGGCTCTTGGACGCGACGTCGAAGATGGGCGCCGAGCTGGACTCGCTGTCCGACGGCATCTCGTTCGGCGTGGCCCCGGCGCTGGTCATCTACGTCTGGCAGACCGGCGCGGACCGGATCGGCTGGGTGGCGTCGCTGATCTTCGCCGTCTGCATGATCCTGCGCCTCGCGCGGTTCAACACGCTGCTGGACGACACCGAGCAGCCGCCGTACGCGAGCGAGTTCTTCGTCGGCGTCCCGGCGCCCGCGGGCGGCCTGCTCGCGATGCTGCCGCTGGTGGCGTACCTGCAGTGGGGCGAGGGCTGGTGGTCCTCGCAGTACGTCGTGTGGGCGTGGACGGTCGCCATCGCGGCGCTGCTGATCAGCCGCATCCCGACGCTGTCGCTGAAGACGGTCAAGGCGCCGGCCAAGGCGATCGCCCCGCTGCTGCTCGGCGTGGCCCTGCTGGCCGCGGCGATCATCCAGTTCCCGCTGGTCGCGCTGATCGTGGCGATGGTGCTGTACCTGGCGCACATCCCGTACTCGGTCTACCGGCACCGCTGGCTGGCCGCGCACCCGGAGGCCTGGACGGTCCCGCCGCGCGAGCGCCGCGCGATCCGCCGGGCCCGCTCGAC
>NZ_JAAGNB010000975.1:0-5423 GCF_010550475.1 Amycolatopsis sp. SID8362 | reverse complement strand
CGCCAGCAGGCCGGTCCCGATCGGGGCCAGGACACTGCCGGACGCCGCCGACTGCACCAGCAGCCCGCCCGCCAGCAGCAGCACCACCGCGGCCACCAGGCCGGACCGGCGCGCCACCGACGGGCCCCAGCCGCCGGAGGTGTCGGCCACGCTCGCGATCGAGTCGACGACGTCGTCGAACAGCAGCGGACCCCGCGGGCGTTCCCGCGGGGTCAGGTGGAGCACTTCGCCGTCCCGGATCTGGGCGGCCGCGACGCTCAAGCCCAAGGCCAGTGGCGCCCCGCCGAGCCGGGAGAGCACCCAGCCGGGGTGCTCGGCCGACGCCTGCCCGGCGGCTCCCGCCAGCCGGACCAGCTGCGGCACCAGCTCGGCGAACGTCGACTGCTGCGGCAGGGCGACGTCCACGCGGGCCCTCGGCGTGACCACCGTGACCCGCCGCGTCGTCCCGGTGAGAGACGCCGTCATCAGATCTCTTTCGCGGCCGCGATCACGGGCGCGAACTTCGCGTTCGACGCCTCGGCGAGCTTCTGCAGCCCGGCGTTCACCGCCTCGAGGACGATCTCCGAGAGGTTGCGGGCGTCGTACTCGCGGATCGCGCGGGGGTCGATGTCGATCGAGGTGAACCGGCCGTCGCCGCGGAGGGTGACGGTGACCTCGTTCTGCCGCGAGTGCGCCTTGACCTCCATCGCCTCGACCGTGCGCTGGATCCGCTGGACCTCTTCGGTCTGCTTGCGCACCTGCGCGAGCAGCTCGTCCATGTCCGGCACCGCGTACGGATCGGTCACTGTGCTTTCCCTTCGTGCTGGCGGACGCGGACACTGCCCACGAACCGCTGGAAACCGGGTGAGAGCGCCCGTGCGGTCGCGGGCGCGGCCGTGCAGGCGAGCTCGAGCACCAGCCGGTCCGCCGGCACCGCGCCGGGAACCGTCAGGTGCACCTGGGTCTGGATCAGCTCTTCGCCTTCGCCGGTACGCAAGCGAAGCAGCTGCATGACGCCGGGCGCGGCCGGCTCGCCGACGTCGCGGCGGCTGAGCACTTCCAGCCCGGCCAGCGTCCGCGAAAGGCGTTCGACGGCCTCATCGGCGATGTCGTCGATCGACGCGTCGTCCGGCCGCTGAGCCACGCTCACGGCGATGTTCGGGACGAACTCGTCCGGTGCGGCGTCGTGCACGGCGACGAAGACCGCGCCGGAGTCGCCCGGGTCGACGGCGGTCCAGCCGTCCGGGATGACGAAGTCGAGGGGAAGCGTCATCACAGCCCCACGTACGCAACTGCGTCGTCCCAAGCGGATCCGACGGCGTCGGCCGCGTCGGAGGCCGCGTGGCCGACCGCGTCGACGGCGGCGCCGCCGTACTCGCCGATCGTGTGGCCGAGCTTCGGCAGGTCGATGTCGATCTTCGCGCCGACGCCGAGCCCGAGGCCCAAAGCCGCACCCGCCTTGAAGTTCACCTTGATGTGCCCGGCGTCGTAGACGGCCTGGGCGTCGAGCTGCGCGCCGAGGCCGTACTGCAGCGTGCCGTTCGCGCCGACGCCGATGCCGGCGACGTCCGCGGCGACCTCGCCCTCGACCTTGCCGCCCACGAACGCGTTCGCGTGCGCGCCGAGGCCGTGCGCGCCGATCGTGCCGGACGCGCTGACCTCGCCGCCGGCGAACACCGTGCCCTTGGCGTGGGCTTCGGCGACGCCCCACTCCTTCTTCAGCTCGGCTTCGCCGTGCAGCGCCGCGAGTTCCGCGTGCCCGGACGCGCCGACGTCCCAGCCCTTCGACGTGATCTTCCCGTCGTACTCCGGGGAAAACCCGTCCTGCTCGTGCTGGAACTTGTAGTAGGTGATCTCGGTGTTGCGGCCGATCTTGTTCTTCAGGCCTTCGGCTTCCGGCTGCCCGAACGGCGTGTCGGCCTTCTTCGGCGCGCGGGTGCCTTCGAGGCCGTCCCAGGTGAGCTTCTTCCAGCCGGAGTTGCCGAACCACGACGGCACGGTCCGCGGCCGCTTCCGGCCGTCCAGCGGTTCGCCGTTGAGCCAGTGCAGCGGGCCGCGCGCCCACTTGCCCAGCTCGTGCTCCAGCCGTCCGACGCCCTCGGGCGGGAACAGCTCGGCGAGCGCGTCCGAGAACTCGTCGACGACCTGGCGGGCGGCCTGCACGCTCTGTTCGCCGAGCTGCCGGGCGGCCTGGATGAACGCGCCGACCGAGCCGGAGTTCACCGCGCGGGCCTGCGCGGTCAGCTGCTGGGCGTACTGGTCGAACTGCGCGAGCACCGAGTCCACGGCGGCTTCCGCGGACTGGACGAGCTGTCCGGCGGCGGACAGCCGTTTCGCCTGGTCGTCGAGTTTCGTGGCCGCGTCGGTGAGCTCCTTGCCGAGTTCCCCGGCGGCGGTGGCGAACGCCGTGTAGGCGTCGCCGTCCCAGTCCGCGTGCAGCGTCTTCGCGGACTCGTCGACTTCGCGGGCCTTGCCCGAGACCGCCGAAGCCTGGGTCGCGACCCGCCGCGACGCGGCGTTCAGCGCCCCGGGGTCACCGGTGACGCGTCTCCGGCACTCGACGAGCACCCGCCGGTACCCGGACAGCACGGAGCTGACCACCCCCGACGCGTCGACCACCCCCGAGGACCACATGGGCTAGTTCCCGGCCGCGTCGTAGCCGACGTGCTGGCTGAAGTGCTTGCCGTTGTAGTCCAGGTCGATGTCGAGGTCGAAGTCCTGCCCGCCCGGAGCCTCCACAGTGGACTCACCGGTGGTGAGGTTGGTGTGGATGACGACCTCGTCGGCGCCGCGCATCGGCTGCTGGGTGACCGGGGCGGGCTGCGTCGGCACGGTCGCGCCGTGCTGCGCCGGGTCGACGGCGATCCAGCTGTTTGCGGGGTTGAGCGGGGCGCCGTTGCCGGTCACCGCCGTGCCGCCACTGGAACCGCCGCCGGTGGCGAGCGCGGGCGGGGTGTAGTCGGTGAACGAAGGCTGCTGCGGGATCCCCCCGCCGCTCCCGCCCGCCACCGCCTGCTGCCCGGCCGAGCTTGCCACCGGCGCCGGGGCCTGGGGCGCCGTGACCGGGGTGTTCCCGATCGACGGCGTCGTCGCGCCGGAGCTGCCGGAGTCGTGGTGGAAGAGCTTCTCGATCTCGCCGATGACCTGCGCGAGCGTCATGACCTGCTGCGCGAGGTCGACCGCGCCGAGCGCCTTGAGCAGCGCGCCGATCGCGGTGATGAACGCCCGCAGCGACGCGCTCGTCGCGGTCGACAAAGCGACCGCCGCGCCGTAGGTCCACGGGTTCGACATCAGCGAGGCGACCGTCGGGTTCACCGCGGCCACCACCGAGCGGTAGGCCTGCTGCGCCGTCTTGATCAGCGTCCCGGACACGCCGAGCAGCTCGGCGCCCTTCTGCACGACGTTGATGATCGTCTCGAGCTGCTTGAGGGAGTCACCGATCTTCTTCAGCGCCGACTCGCTCGCCGCGCCGGACCAGATCTTGCCGAGCTGGTCGGCGGCCTTGGTCAGCTCGGTGTACATGCTGAGGAACTGCTCGGCCTTCTTGACGAGGTCGAGCACGTGCTTGGCGATCTGCTCCGGCTGGCCGGTGACGATCTGCGGCAGGATGGTGATCGGCCCGCCCGATGACGCGGTCGCGTCCATCGCGCTGGAGTTCGGGAAAGTCAGCATCGGACCTCACAGAGTCTCGGGGTGCGGAGGGTCAGACGACGGAGGCGGGCCGGTACACGCTGACCCTCGCCAGCCCGCTGATCCGGGCGTCGAGGAGCCCGTGGTTGTACAGGCGGCCGCCGTCGCCGGCGACGCCGATGACCGGCTGGCGGTCGGAGAACAGCAACGGCTCGACCACCACGACGTCCCCGCTCTGCACGCCGCCGGGAACGTCGGAGAAGGTGCGCGCGGTACCCGCGTACACCTCGATCAGGCCGACCCGCGCCTGGTTGTCGGCATCGCCGGCGAGCCAGTCGTTGAAGTCGGCGACGCCGTGGAAGCGGGCGTCGGTGATCGGGTGGTCCCCGAGCCCGCCGAGCCGCGCGTCCCCCAGGTAGCGCAGCACGTTCCCGACCGACGACGGTTCGCCGTGGGCACCGGCGCTGTCGTTGATGGCCAGGGTGGCGAGTTCGGAAGCGTGCGAGTTGCCCCAGATCGACGACGACGGCGCGGTGGACCCGTCGTGGCCGCCGCCGTAGCCCGCGGCGGCGTCCTGGTCGGCCGCCTGGTAGGCGTCGGCACTGGCCTTGACCAGCCCGTTGATCTGCTGCAGCAGCTGCAGGAGGGTGCGCACGGCGGTGATCTGGCTGGAGTGCAGCGCGGCGTTCGCGGCGGCGACGGCGCTGCCGAAGGTCGCGAACGACATCGGCTGCACGACCAGGCGTTCCAGATCGGCCACGGCGTTGATGCCGTGGGCGAGGATGCCCCCGACGTTGCCCACGGCGGACCGCATCGCCTCGGGCTCAGCCCGGTACTCGCCGGCCATGGGACTCCTTCCGGGTGGCTTGTCCGGCTGAGCGTAAGTTCGTCCCCGGAAGCGGGCGGACGGCAAAAGTACCCACCGCGGCGTGGCGGTAAGTGGCCAAAATACCGGTCAGAGCCACCTCGATCCGCTGGAGCATTGCCGCATGAGCCTCACGCCCGAGCGTCCTTCCGAGATCGTGCTGCAGTCGCCGCCGATGCTCCCGAAGAGCTCGTCCGGCGGGATGGTGCAGCTGATGATGTTCCTGCCGATGATGCTCGGCATGGGCGCGATGTCGTTCGTCTACATCGGACGCGACGGCGGGGTGATGACCTACATCTTCGGCGCGCTGTTCATCTGCGCCATGGGCGGCATGGTCGTGATGTCGCTCGGCCGCGGCGGGATGGCGAAGAAAGCGCAGATCAACGACGAACGCCGCGACTACCAGCGGTACCTCTCCGGGCTGCGCGCCCAGGTCCGCGAGATCGCCGACGGGCAGCGCGCGGCGATGGTCGCCGTCCAGCCCGACCCCGCCGACCTGTGGGCCTACGTCGAATCCGGGAAGCTGTGGGACCGGCGGCGCGCCGACTCGCAGTTCGCGCAGGTGCGCGCGGGCACCGGGCCGCAGCGGCTGGCGACGCCGTTGAAGGCGCCGCAGACCGTGCCGCTGGAGGACCTGGACCCGGTGTCCTCCACCAGCCTCAAGCACTTCATCCGCACCTACTCGACGGTCGACGGCCTGCCGGTGGCGTTGTCGCTGCGCTCGTTCGCCGCGGTGACCGTCGCCGGGCGGCGCCCGGACGTGCTCGGCCTGACCCGGGCGCTGCTGTGCCAGCTCGTCACGTTCCACTCCCCCGGCGACCTGCGCGTCGCGATCTGCGTGTCGGCCGACCGGCAGCACGACTGGGAATGGGCGAAGTGGCTGCCGCACGCCACGGCGGCCGGCGCGACCGACGCCGTGGGCTCGCGGCGCCTGGCCGCGGACTCGGCG
>NZ_JAAGNB010000095.1:0-18292 GCF_010550475.1 Amycolatopsis sp. SID8362 | reverse complement strand
CGGTGGCGAGCCGACGCGCGCGGCCGACGTGACCGCCGCACACCGAGGCGGCCCAGTGCGCCCGCTCGGGGTCGACGTGGTCGCGGCGCACCAGGACGTCGGCGATCGCCTCCGGGGCGGGCGTCCGCAGCGTCACCAGGCGGCAGCGCGAACGGATCGTCACCGAGACGTCCTCGGGGTGGTCCGACGGCGCGCAGAGCAGGAAGACCGTGCGGTCCGGCGGCTCTTCGACGGCCTTCAGCAGGGCGTTCGACGCGCCTTCTGTGAGCCGGTCGGCGTCCTCGATGATGACGACCTGCCAGTTGCCGGTGGTCGGGCGGCGTGCGGCCGCCTGCACCAATGCCCGCATTTCGGCGACCGAGATCGACAGGCCTTCGGGCACCACGAGCCGGACGTCGGCGTGCGTGCCCGCCATCGTCGTGTGGCAGCCGGGGCAGGCGTCGCAGCCGGTGCCGGTGCTGCACTGCAGCGCCGCGGCGAACGTCCGCGCGGCCACCGAGCGGCCCGATCCGGGCGGGCCGGTGAGCAGCCACGCGTGCGTCATCGCCCCGGGCGGGGCGGGCTCACCGGCGACGATCTTCGCGGCGGCCGACGCGGCCGAGGTCAGCGTTTCGACGGCGGCTTCCTGGCCGACCACCTGGTTCCAGACGCCGATGCGCTCGGTCGTCGTCACTTCGCCTCCACGCGAGGCTCTTCCGGGGTTTCGACGTGCAGGGGCTCGTCGATGTCCAGCGGCAGCGTCACCGGCTTCTCGGACGTCGGCGCGAGCGCGGCCAGCCGGCCGACGAACACGGCGCGCAGCGCGGTGCGGATCCGCTCGGCGACCTCGGCGTCGGTGCCGTCGGCGTCGATCACGACGTACCGGTCCGGGTCGGCCGCGGCCATCTCGGTGAGCAGGTGCTGGACGCGCCACTGGTCGTTCATGGCGGCCGACTTGTCGCGCGGGGCGCCGTTCGGGGCGGCGTCGAGCAGCACGGTCAGGTCCGGGCGCAGCCGCCCGGTCGCCCAGTCGGCGAGCCCCTCGAGCTCGTCGCTGTCCAGGCCGGCGACGGCGGACAGGTGCGCGAGCGGCGAGTCGACGAACCGTTCCATCACGACCACCGAACCGGCGTCCAGCGCCGGCTGGACGTGCCGCTCGACGATGTCGGCCCGCACCGCGGCGGCGGCCAGCGCCTGGGCCCGCGCCCCGGTCAGCGAGGCGCCGGAGACCAGTGCGGTGAGCCGCTGGTCGTCGAGCGCGGGGTCGGCGGCGACCACGACCGGGCGGGTGCCGCCGCGCATCCAGTCGGCCAGGTTGACGGCCTGGATCGCGGTGTTGATCGCGGTGGTGCCCTCGACGGCGATGAGGAAGCCGTTGACCCGCCGCGGGGTGCGGCGCAGCGCGTTGCGCAGGTCGGACAGGATCGGCTCGGTGCGCTTGTCGTCCATCTGCCGGTAGGCGAAGAGCCCGGCGACCAGCGCGATCGCGGCGCCGCCGAGCATGACCGGGCGGGTGCCGTCGATGGTGAGCGGGCTGCCCCAGACGGTGATCGTGTGCCGCTGCACCAGGCCGACCAGCACCGGCACGGTGACCGTGGTGCCGAACAGCACCAGCTTCATCATCAGCTGGTAGATCGCGTTGATCCGGCCGCGGATGGCGTCCTCGACGCGCGAGCCGATGATCGTGACGCCGGTGAGGAACGCCGTGCCGGCCCAGATGCCGACGGAGCAGACGGCGATCAGCGCGACCGCCAGGTGCGGCGACAGCGCCACCACCAGGAGCGACAACGCGGCGGCGATGATGGAGATGCCGAACAGCCGGTCGTGCGCCAGGCGCCGGGCGAGCTTGGGAGCGAACGCCATGCCGGTGGCCAGGCCGAGGAAGACGGCCAGCACCAGCAGGTTGAACGCGGAGTCGCCGGCCAGCAGACTCGAGGAGTACGGCTTGGCCGAGCCGATCACGGCCCCGCCCGCGGCGAACGCGCCGAAGGCCCCGACGAGCAGGCCGCGCACGAGCGGCGTGCTGCGGATGAACCGGAAGCCGTCGGCGATCATCTGGCCGACGCCGAACTTCTCTTCGTCGGCCTGCTTGACCTTCTGTTCCGGCAGCGCGTGGACGTTGCGCAGCGAAAGCTCGGGGATCCGGGTGGCGATCAGGATCGCGCTGGCCAGGTAGAGCAGGCCGGTGATGATGACGACGAGCTTCGCGATGTTGAGGCTCGGGTCGCCGGGGAACAGGTGGAACGTCGTGTTGACGCCGGTGATGGCCGCGTTGGCCCCGGCCGCGGTGATGACGGCGAGGCCGTAGGTCATCACCATGCCGAGCTGGTTGGCCGTCTCGACCTGGTCGGGCCTGCGGAGCAGGTTGGGGACGGCCGCCTCTTTCGAGGGGATCCACATGCTCGACGCGCAGCCGACGAGGAAGTTGCCGGCCAGCAACCACCAGGGCGCGCTGACGATGGCGATGGACAGCAGGAACCCGCACCGCAGCAGGTCGGCGACGACCATGACCTTGCGGCGGTCGAACCGGTCCGCGAGCAGCCCGCCGACTGGGGCGAACAGCAGCCCCGGTGCCAGGCCGGTCAGGACGACGCCGACGAAGGCGAAGTTCTGCGCGAAGTAGTTGTCCGTCAGCTTCGTGGCCAAGCCGGTGAGGGCCAGGATGTTCAGCCAGTCGGCCACGCTGCACAGGTACGTGACGCCCCAGAGCCGCCGGAACGGTTTGATCGCCAGTACCCGCCGGACCCGGTTGATCGTGGACGCCTCGGCGCCCGACGACGCACCCGGGCCGGCGCCGGGTACCGACCGCACGCCCTCGCTGATACGCCCACCCCACTAGTCACCGCGGTGCCGGACGTCCTCGTGAGGTAGCCCGACCGTGAAGCCAGGGTAGCCCGATCGGCCCTTGCCTCGCGGACGGCCCCGAGGTCCCGGTGGGGTGGGGACCAGCGAGCGAACGCTAGTCGAACAGGCCGGTCACGCTGCTGACCAGGCTGGACACCATCTCGATGGCGACGAAACCGAACACGATCAGCAGCACCACCGCGAGCATCACGCCCGCCGCGCTCGACGACGGCCGGTTGAACGCCGGCATCGACACCGCCGGCATCTTCGGCAGCTTCCGCCGCTTTACCGGCACGACGTCGACGTCGTCGGCGTCCTCGTCCGGCAGCGGGGCCTGCCGGAGTGGCCGCAGCAGCTGCGGCGGCCGGGTCGGCCAGGTGCGCTGCCGGTTCCGCTGCCGCGGCAGCACCCCGAGCGGCGGGTTCTCGCCGTTCACCGCCAAGGTGCCCGCCGGCGGGATCGCCTCCGGGGCCTTCGCGCCGGTTTCGCCCTCCTCGCGGAGCGTCTCCTCGACCATCCGGCGCACGACCTCTTCGTCGGGCTGCACCGGCCCGGCCACCGGGAAGGCGGCGGGCTCGTGGCCGTTCGGAGCCGCGGCACGGGGCTCCGGCGCCGCGGTGACCAGTCCGGAGACCGGGTCCGCGAACGTCTCGCCTGGTGCTTGGGACAGAGTGCCGTCGCGCTGAGTGAGCTCGGGGGCATTGAAGAAGGGAGCCTCACCGTTCGCGCTCATGGTGACCACCTCACTACTGAATGTCCTCGCCTTTCCAGGGTAGCGACGATGGCGGATAACGCATCCGCCCAATGGCTCTGTCTCCAGTGGAGGGTCGGTCACGCAGCGCAAGCCCGTGCCCGAACCCCCTGCAGTGTCCAGCCCGCCGGTGACCGGGTCGACCGCCGTTGGTGACGGATCGTAGTGAGTCCGGTCACACGAGCCCGGAGACGGCCGCGCGGGACCGGCCACACCCTGGGTGTCAAGATGGCCAGTTTCGCAGCTCGCGCTCGGGCCCGGATGGAGTACCGGTCAGGGCACCTCCTCCTGGCCGAGGTCGATCATCTTCCGGCACCAGTCGCGGAGCATCCCGCGGCTGAACGGGCTCAGGACGAGCTGCCGCCGCCCGTCCCCGCGATCCAGCGCCGCCAGCGCGAAGCGGCCCAGATCCGTGTCCACGAGGACGAAGCCGTGGTCCGGGAACTCCGCGCACAGCCCGCCGAAGGCGAGCATGTCGAGCACCGCCGTGCCCGAGCGCGGCCGGGCCAGCACCTCCCGCATCGCCCAGACGTCGGCGTCCTGGCCGTCGTGGACCAGGCCGTCGTCGTCCACCGACAGCCAGATCGCCCGCGGCGAGGCGCCGAACGGCACCTCCGGCAGCTCCGCGATGAGCATCTCCGGCAGCTCTTCGAAGTCGGCGAGGTGGATCGCCGTCCGGCCCGGGAGCGCGCCCATCATGAAGGCCCGCTCGCCGTCCGCGTAGCACCGGATGTCCGCCGTCGCGGGGCCCTCGTCGAAGACACCGCACAGCGCCGCCCGCACCGAACCGCGCAGCATCAGCGAGACGACCTCGAACCCGATCTCGTTCAGCTCACCGTCCTCCCCGAACGGCGTGCCCTCGATCCAGGCCGCCCAGGCCATGTGCCGTTCGACCTCGGCGATCAGGTCCGCGGGGTCGTCGGAGACCGGGCCGTGGACGAGGATGTCGTCGTCGCTGACGTCCGGGTTGTAGAGCCGGTCGACGGGCTCGCGATCCGGCATCGCCGCCAGCACCGGGCCGGCGGCGAGCTCGAGCAGCTCCCGGGCGGCCGTCCGTTCAGCCATGGCCTCGCACCTCCTTCTCGGCCTCGTCACCGGTGGCTCCGCTGCGAGGGATCGGAACGTCGCTGATCAGCTCGGCCGCCGCCAGGATCGCGTCGCGGACCGTGAGGCCCAGCAGCGCCGGCTCGGGCGCCTCCCCGCGGACCGGCGGGGTCTCCACCGGCTCACGCATGGCTCTGCACCGCCTCGACGATCCACTGCTCGGCCGTGCTCCGCGAGGCCGGACCCCACGTCACCGTCCAGCGGCCGGTGCGGTCCACCGCCGCGCTGAACTGGTAGCGGCCGAGGTCGTTGTCGACCAGGCCGAACGCGCCGTGCGGGTACTCCGCCAGGATCGCGTCGCGGACCGCCAAGTCCACCAGCACCGTGCCCAGCCGCGGACGGGCCGCGCACTCGCGGATCAGCTCGACCGCCCGCTCGCAGCCGCCCGGGATCAGGCCGCGCTCGTCCGTCTCGATCCGCACGTGCCGTCCCGGCCCCGGCAGCCGGTCCGGCAGGCCGTCGAATACCCAGCCCGGCAGCTCGCTGAGGAAGCCCGACCGCAGCCGCGCGCGGTTGCCCAGCTTGTGCAGCACCGTGGTGTAGTCCTCGTCGCCGAAGAACCGCACCTCCCACGGCTCCTGACGGGCCGGGAAGACCCCGGTGACCACGCCGCGGATGAAGCCGCCGCGCAGCGCCCGGTACAGCCCGACCGCCTCGGCCGTGACCTCGCCACCCGGGGCGAGGCCGATCGCGGCCATTCCGGCAACGAACCGGGTGTACTGCTCCACTTCGTCGGCCAGGCTCAGCGGCGGCGAAGGACGACGACCCGGGAGCGGTCCGGTGTCCGCCAGCACCGGCGGGATCTCGAACTCGGGGTCGTAGAACTCCATCACCGAGGGCCGCTCCGGCACCTCGGCCGACAGCGGGGCGATGACCTCGTCGATGACGTCGAAGACGGCGACTGAGTTGCTCACCCTTAGATTGAACACCCTGGCACCGACAATTTCTCGCACATGTGTTCGAGTGGGTGACATCGTTCGGCGAGCGGTCGGCGAGCGGCTCAGACATGCTCCGGGATCCGCCCTTCGACGATCTCCGCCAGCGCGTCGACGCTCCCCGGCAGCCACCAGAACCGGCGGCGGCCACCCCGGCGCCTGCCCAGCACCGCCAGGTGCCTGCCGCGGGCGTCGTCGACGAACGCCACCGCCTCCCACGGCCGGCGCGGGCCGCGGGCGAGGTCGACCTGGACCGTGCCGAGCCGGGGTCTTCGGAGCTCCTCCATCAGGTCGAGGACCAGGCACTCCTGCCCGGCCGCCAGGACCCCGCGCTCGTCGGCGTCCAGGTACAGGCCCCCGCCGGGCGCCGGCGACCGCAGCGGCAACCGCGCGAAGGCCAGGCCGAGCAGCTCCGCGATCGAGCCGGACGACGGCCCGGACCGGCGCAGGCCGTCCCCGGCGACGCCGAACCGCGTGCCGTCGTCGAAGAACGCCGACGTCCACGGCTCGTCGAACAAGGCGACGGCGACGCCGCAGACGCCGTCACCGGCGAACCCGGGCAGCGAGTCGTGGAGGTCCAGCGCGGACGGACTGCCCGCGGCCGCAGCGCGGACGGGCTTGAGGATCTTGGCGAGCACCGTGTGCACGGTGCGTGGTGTTGTGGTCACGCGTTCAGGAAACCCGGGACCACCGACAATTTCCCGAACATCCGTTCGAGGTGTCACCCGAAAGTGTGGCCAAAGTCCGTGAAGGCCTCCTTACCAGGCAAAAACGCCGGTAAGGAGGCCTTCACGGGCTTCTGACGTGCTACTTCGTCTTCGTCGCGGTGGACCGCTTGGCGGTGGTGGCCTTCTTGGCCGTGCCCGCCTTGACCGTCTTCGCCGTCGTCGACGCCGGCTTGCGCGCCGGCGCCTTCCGCTTCGGCGCCGGGCCCTTCGCCCGCTTCTCGGCCAGCAGCTCGGACGCGCGTTCCGCGGTCAGCGACTCGATCTCGTCGCCCTTCCGCAGCGTCGCGTTGTACTCGCCATCGGTCACGTACGGGCCGAAGCGCCCGTCCTTGACCACCATCGGCTTCTTCGACACCGGGTCCTCGCCGAGCTCCTTGAGCGGCGGCTTCGCGGTCGCCGACCGGCCGCGCTGCTTCGGCTCCGAGTAGATCTTCAGCGCTTCCTCGACGGTGATCGAGAACAGCTGGTCCTCGGTCGAGAGCGACCGCGAGTCCGTGCCCTTCTTCAGGTACGGCCCGTAGCGCCCGTTCTGCGCCGTGATCTCGTCGCCGGACTCCGGGTCCTTGCCGACCACGCGCGGCAGCGAGAGCAGCTTCAGCGCGTCGTCGAGCGTGATGGTCTCGATGTCCATGGACTTGAACAGCGAGCCCGTGCGCGGCTTCGGCGCCTTCGCCTTGGCGGCCTTCTTCTGCGCGGCCGTGGCGTCCTCGGGGATCTCGATCTCGGGCAGCAGCTCGGTCACGTACGGTCCGAAGCGGCCTTCCTTGGCGACGATCTCGTGCCCGCTCACCGGGTCGACGCCCAGCGAACGGCCCTCCTGCGGCGTCGCGAACAGCTTCTCCGCGATCTCCTGCGAAAGCTCGTCCGGCGGCAGGTCTTCGGGCAGGTTCGCGCGCTGCGAGTTCCCGTCGACCTCGCGCTCCAGGTACGGCCCGTAGCGCCCGACGCGGACCACGACCGTGTGCCCGTCGGCGTCGCTGAACAGCGGGATCGAGTTGATCTCGCGCGCGTCGATGTCCTCGACGCTGCCTTCGACCAGCTTCTTGAGCCCGCCCAGGCGGCCGATCGAGCCGTCGACGCCCATGTCGCCGCCGAAGTAGAACTTCGACAGCCACTGCGCGCGCTGCTCGTCGCCGGCCGCGATGCGGTCGAGCTCGTCCTCCATGCCGGCGGTGAAGTCGTAGTCGACGAGCCGCTCGAAGTGCCGTTCCATCAGGCCGATCACGGCGAACGCGACCCACGACGGGACGAGCGCGGAGCCCTTCTTCCAGACGTAGCCGCGGTCCTGGATGGTCTTGATGATCGACGCGTACGTCGACGGGCGGCCGATGCCCAGCTCTTCCAGCTTGCTGACCAGGCTCGGCTCCGAGTACCGCGCCGGCGGCGAGGTGGTGTGGCCGTCCGGGTTCAGGTCCGACGCGGTCAGCGCCTGGTCCTTTTCCAGCACCGGCAGGCGGCTCTGCTTGTCGTCGGCTTCGCCACCGGTCTCGGTGTCGACGGCCTCGACGTACGCCTTGAGGAAGCCCGCGAAGGTGATCGTGCGGCCCGAGGCCGCGAAGGTGCATTCCTCGCCCGAGGTCGCGTTGCCGACGATGCGCACCGACATCGTGGTGCCCTTGGCGTCCGCCATCTGCGACGCGATCGTGCGCTGCCAGATCATCTCGTAGAGGCGGTATTCGTCGGTGTCCAGCTCGCTCGCGACCTGGCCCGGCGTGCGGAAGACCTCGCCCGACGGCCGGATCGCCTCGTGGGCCTCCTGCGCGTTCTTGACCTTGCGCGTGTACTGGCGCGGCGACGGCGAGACGTACTCCTTGCCGTACAGCTGCGTGGCCTGGCTGCGCGCGGCCGAGATCGCCGACTCCGACAGCGTCGTGGAGTCGGTACGCATATAGGTGATGTAGCCGTTCTCGTACAGCTTCTGCGCGATCCGCATGGTGCGCTCCGAGGTGAACCGCATCTTGCGGCCCGCCTCCTGCTGAAGCGTCGAGGTCATGAAGGGCGCGTACGGCTTCCGCGTGTACGGCTTCTCCTCGACGCTCGCGACCTTGAAGTCACGCTGCTTCAGCGCTTCGGCCAGGCGCCGCGCGTCGGCCTCCGCGAGCACGCGGACCTCGGTGTTCGACGCCTTGAGCTGCCCGTCCGAGCCGAAGTCGCGGCCGGTGGCCAGGCGCGCGCCGTCGACGGCGACGAGCCGCGCGGGGAAGTTCCGCGGCGAAGCCTCTTCGCCCGCGTCCATGGTCGCCGAGATGTCCCAGTAGGACGCCGAGGTGAAGCGCATCCGCTCGCGTTCGCGCTCGACCACGATCCGGGTCGCCACCGACTGGACGCGGCCCGCCGAAAGCTTCGGCATGACCTTCTTCCACAGGACCGGCGAGACCTCGTAGCCGTAGAGGCGGTCGAGGATGCGGCGGGTCTCCTGCGCGTCGACGAGGTCGGCGTCCAGCTCACGGGTCGAGTCGGCGGCCGCACGGATGGCCTGCTCGGTGACCTCGTGGAAGACCATCCGGCGGACCGGGACCTTCGGCTTCAGCGTCTCGAGGAGGTGCCACGCGATGGCCTCGCCCTCGCGGTCGGGGTCCGTGGCGAGGTAGAGCTCGTCGACGTCCTTGAGCAGCCCCTTGAGCTCGGTCACCTTGGACTTCTTGTCCGGGGTGACCACGTAGAGCGCCTTGAAGTCGTTGTCGACGTCGACGCCGAGGCGGGCCCACGACTCGCCCTTGTACTGGGCCGGCACGTCGGCGGCACCACGAGGCAGGTCGCGGATGTGCCCGACGGAGGACTCGACGACGTAACCGCCGCCCAGGTAGGGGGCGATCTTGCGGGCCTTCGTCGGCGACTCGACGATGACCAGCCGCCGGTGCCCGGCGCCGTTGCCCGCCGAGGCTCCGTTCTTCTTGGTCCGTGCTCCTGCCACGCTGTCCTGCTCTCCGCTCATCTCGTCCCGCGACCGGGACCAGGCCCTGCCATGAGGCGTCGGGCCCGCGTCTTCGACCTGCCAGTGTGCACGCTGTCCCGGCGCGGACGGCGCGGAGGTGACCCAACACGCCGCCGTTCCTGTGTCCAGCGCATCGCCGCTGACCTCGACGATGTTTCCCCAACGTACCCGCCACGTGATTTCGGCCACGTCCCGCGCAGCCTAGCGCGTGACCGCCTGGATACCCTCCGTTCGACGGTGGTGGGCGCGGGGATGTGACCGCTTCACTGGTTTCCCCGTCCAGCCGAAAGGATCCGCCATGACCCGACGCCTCCTCGGCGCCCTGCTCACCGCCGCGACCGCCACAGTATTACTGGGGACCACTCCGGCGAGCGCGGCCGCGGCGAACTTCGCCGGCACGGTAGCCCTCTCCAACTGCTCGGGCTCGGTGGTCAAGCCGGCGGCGACGCCGGACACCGCGCCCGCGCTCGTCATGTCCAACGGCCACTGCCTCGAGACCGGTTTCCCGGCGCCTGGGCAGGTCATCACCAACCGGTCGTCCAGCCGGACGTTCACGCTGCTCAACGCCAGCGGCGGCAACGCGGGCACGCTGCGCGCCAAGAAGATCGTCTACGGGACGATGACCGACACCGACGTGTCGCTCTACCAGCTCACCACCACCTACGCGCAGATCAAGTCGAGCTACGGGATCTCGCCGCTGGAGCTGTCCAACGCGCACCCGGCGGCCGGCGCCGCGATCGACGTCGTCTCCGGCTACTGGAAGCGGATCTACTCCTGCAACATCGACGGGTTCGTCTACCGGCTGAAGGAGGGCAGCTGGACCTGGAAGGACTCGATCCGGTACACCTCCGCCTGCCAGACCATCGGCGGCACGTCGGGCTCGCCGATCGTCTCCGGCGGCAAGGTCGTCGGCGTGAACAACACCGGCAACGAGGACGGCGCGCGCTGCACGGACAACAACCCGTGCGAGGTCGACGAGGCCGGCAACGTCACCGTGCACTACAAGACGAACTACGGCCAGGAGACGTACGGCATTCCCGCGTGCCTCACCGCGGCCAACGAAATCGCCCTCACGCAGGCCGGCTGCACCCTGCCCCGGCCCTGACGCGGCGCTCGCACCCGGTCAGGCCGTGCTCGTCACGGCCTCCGGGTGCGGCACCGGCAGCGGTTCCGCGCCCGGCCACGCCGCTTCGGCACCCGGCGGTGGCTCCCCGATCAGTTCCAGCAGCGCCTCCAAGCGGCGTTTTCCGGTGACCTTGACGGCCGGGACCTCGGCCTTCGGGCCGGTCAGCTTTGCCGCCACACCCAACGGCGTCAGCGCCTCGACCAGCCTTTCGTGCATGGTCGGCGCGAGCGGGTCGACCCCGAGCAGGTAGCCCTGCGTGCCGGGCCTGCCGCCGGCCAGCGCCCACATCCGCAGCATCGCGCCGCTCAGCCGGAAGCCGTCCGGCACCGCCTTGCCCGAGTCGTCCTCGACCGGGCCCGCGCAGCCCTCCCGCAGCCACCGCAGCGCCAGCGGCAGCAGGTCGACGCGGAACGACGTGCGCACCTGCGGACGGCCGCACTCGGCCTTCGAGACCTGCGCGTCCGCGCCGCGGCAACGGAACTCGCGGGCCAGGACGTGCGCCCGCCACGGCTCCTCGACGACCACCGACAGCCGGGCGGCGGTGCGCCCGAAGCCGGTGATCTGGCCGTGGCAGCACAGCAGGCCGGCCAGGTCGCCCAGGCCCGGCCCGCTGGCCTCGGCGGAGAAGAGCGAGATCGTCCGATCCACCGCGCCATACTAGAACACAAGTTCGATTCGCGGCAGTACCGTGAGCGATCTTCAGCCAGGCGGTTGATCCAGCTGACGGCAAGCCGGAGCGCGCTGCTCCGCCGCCGCCAGTGCCGGGACGTCCTTGAGGCCCTTGAGGTAGTCGAGCGCGTCGATGCGGTCGAGCGTCGCCCTGGCCTCGCCGAGGGCGGCCTTCGTCGCCGTCGCGTCGCCGCGGACGGCGTCGATGCGCTGCCGCGCCTGCTCGGCCTGGTCGCGGATCTCGGTGAACTGCCCGATGACGTCCGCGCGGCCGCCGTCCGCCGACCGCACCGGCGGCGCGCCGAGCGCGTTCAGCCCGGCGAGGCTCCGGTCCAGCCCGCCGACCACCGAGGAAAGCAGGTCACTCGACGTCCTGGACGCCTGCTGCGGCGTGCTCGGGTCGACGGTGGGCAGCTCCGCCAGCGCGCGAACCAGGTGGGTCACCGAGGCGCAGTAGCCGTCCGCCCATCTCGCCACCGGATCGGCCTGCGGCACCACGGTCGTCACCGACAGACCCTGATCCCGTGCCGGGGACTGCGCGGCGGGTTGCCCGCAGCCGGCGAGGCCGATCGTGATCGTCGCGGTCAGCAATCCGACCGAAAGCAGGGGGATACGGTCCGCAGCCGATCTGCACGACGCAACGGTTTTCCGCCGTGGCTGCCGTCGGATTGCTGACCAACGGCACAGTAGGGCGGCGAAGACGGTTGACCGCGGCCGCACCTGTGCACCTCCTGCTCGACGACGTCCCGGAAGGGCCGACGGTACCGACTCGGTGCTGCTTCGCAACTCGCCGAGCCAGTGTGGGATGTCCCGACACGCGCCGGGCCCGGCACGCGACGCTGCGTGCCGGGCCCGGAACGGTGCCTCGGTCAGGCCTTGATCTCGGCCGGGGCGTCGGAGATGACCGTCCCGCGCCGCTTCGAGATCACGATCGCCGCCACGACGACGGCGAGCGCGACCAGCGAGATGATGATGCGCACGGCCGTGTTCTGGTCCGGGCCGATCGAGAACTGCACGACGGCGGGCGCGATCAGCACCGAGACCAGGTTCATGACCTTGATCAGCGGGTTGATCGCCGGGCCGGCGGTGTCCTTGAACGGGTCACCCACGGTGTCACCGATGATGGTGGCCTCGTGCGCGTCCGAACCCTTGCCGCCGTGGTTGCCGTCTTCGACCAGCTTCTTCGCGTTGTCCCACGCGCCACCGGAGTTGGCGAGGAAGATCGCCATCAGGGTGCCGCAGGCGATCGCGCCGGCCAGGTAGCCGGCGAGCGCGCCGGTGCCCAGGCCGAAGCCGACCGCGATCGGGGCGAAGACCGCCAGCAGACCCGGCGTCGTCAGCTCGCGCAGCGAATCGCGCGTGACGATGTCGACGACCTTGCCGTACTCGGGGCGGGTGGTGCCCTCCATGATGCCCGGGATGTCGCGGAACTGGCGGCGGACCTCGTAGACCACCGCGCCGGCCGCGCGCGAGACCGCGTTGACGGCGAGCCCCGAGAACATGAACACGACGGCCGCGCCGATGATCACGCCGACGAGCGTGTTCGGGCTGACGACCTGGTTGACGAACGACTTGGCCGCGTCGAGGCCGGTGACCACGCCGTTGCCCATGCCCGACAGCGTCTTCGTGATCGCGTCCGAGTAGGAGCCGAAGAGCGCGGTCGCCGCGAGGACGGCGGTCGCGATCGCGATGCCCTTGGTGATGGCCTTGGTGGTGTTGCCGACCGCGTCCAGCTCGGTCAGGATCTGCGCGGCCTTCTCGTCGACGTCGCCCGACATCTCGGCGATGCCCTGCGCGTTGTCCGAAACCGGGCCGAAGGTGTCCATCGCGACGATGACGCCGACGGTGGTCAGCAGGCCGGTGCCGGCCAGCGCCACGGCGAACAGCGCGACGCCGCCGCCGAGCAGGTACGCGCCGAAGACGGCCGCGCCGATGACCAGCGCGGTGTACACGGCGGACTCGAAACCGATCGAGATGCCGGACAGGATGACCGTCGCCGCACCGGTTTCCGACGTCTGGCCGACGTCCTTGACCGGCTTGTACTCGGTGCCGGTGTAGTAGCCGGTCAGCTTCAGGATGACCGCGGCGAGCACGATGCCGATGATCACCGAGATGGTCGCGATGACCGCCGGGTTGCCCGAGTTCTCGAAGCCCGCGCCGAAGTCGGAGAAGCTGCTCGGCAGGTACACGAACGCCGCGATCGCCGACAGGACGGCGGAGATGACCGCGGAGATGTAGAAGGAGCGGTTGATCGTGACCAGACCGCCCTCACCCGCGCGCGCCTTGGTGATGTAGACACCGATGACCGCGGTGATGACACCGATGGCCGGCACGATGAGCGGGAAGATCAGGCCGTGCACGCCGAAGGCGGTGCTGCCCAGGATCAGCGCGGCGACCAGCATGACGGCGTAGGACTCGAAGAGGTCCGCGGCCATGCCGGCGCAGTCGCCGACGTTGTCGCCCACGTTGTCCGCGATGGTGGCGGCGTTGCGCGGGTCGTCCTCCGGGATGCCCTGCTCGACCTTGCCGACCAGGTCCGCGCCGACGTCGGCGGCCTTGGTGAAGATACCGCCGCCGACACGCATGAACATCGCGATCAGGGCGGCGCCGAAGCCGAAGCCCTCGAGCACCTTGGGCGCCTGGCCGGTGTAGACCAGCACGACGACCGCGGCGCCGAACAGACCGAGGCCGACGGTGATCATGCCGACGACGCCCCCGGTGCGGAACGCGACGCGCATGGCCTTCTCGCGGCCGCCTTCCTCCCGCGACGCGGCCGCGACGCGCAGGTTCGCCTGCGTCGCCAGCCACATGCCGAGGTAGCCGATCGCGAACGAGAACGCCGCACCGACCAGGAAGAAGATCGAGCGACCGATCTTCTCGTTCCAGTCGTCGGCGGGAAGTGCGAAGAGCAGGAGGAACACGATCACGCCGAAGATGGCGAGGGTGTTCCGCTGCCGCTTGAGGTAAGCGGCCGCGCCTTCCTGCACCGCCTTGGCGATGTCCTGCATCTTGGCGGTGCCCTGGCCTGCGGCCAGCACCTCCTTGAGCAGGACGTAGCCGATGACGAGTGCGGCAAGCGCGACCACGGCGACTACACCGACAATCGTGTAGCCACCTCCGGAGAGCGAGATATTTCCCGCGCCCTCCGCGAGGAACTGCCGTGACATTCGTCCTCCAGGAGACGTCGCCGATCGCCAACGTCGACGGCAAGCCGGGGGTTCGACACGGCCGACGCTGGCATGGACCCTGTACCGAGCGACACGCTAGCCGGGACGCAATGCACGTCTCACATGACGCTCACCACAGAGGGTGTGGATTGCGGGAGTGTATTGGTATCGCAACCAGCGTCTTCACGCCGTCCCGGTGACGGCACATTCCGTTACCTTGTGAGCCTCCTCACTTGATCGATCACCCTCTCGCCGATCCGTTGGCGCAGTTGGGGATGCGAGAACTGTCGGACCCCTGTGCCAAGCTCAGCTGGTGGAGGACTCGAGAGGGCGGCGGCTGCTGGGGCGGGTGACCGCCGGCATCCCGTCGCGCGAGAACCCGGTCACGCACGTGGCCGACCTTCCGGGCCGCAGGGCGGGTCACGCAGAGTGGCCGTCCTGGGCGGATCCGGCGGTCGTCGCTGCGCTGCGTGACTGCGGCGTCTCGGCTCCTTGGGCGCACCAAGCCGAAGCGGCCGAGCACGCGTACGCGGGTCGGCACGTCGTGGTTTCGACCGGCACGGCGTCGGGCAAGTCGCTGGCCTACCAGCTGCCGGTGCTGTCGCGGCTCGCCGCCGGCGAGAAGGCGAACGCGCTGTACCTGTCGCCGACGAAGGCGCTGGGCGCGGACCAGCTGCGCTCGGTGTCCTCTTTGGACGTCCCGGGCGTGCGGGCGGCGTCGTTCGACGGGGACACCCCGATGGCGGAGCGCGACTGGGTGCGCGCGCACGCGAACTGGGTGTTCACGAATCCGGACATGCTGCACCGCGGCATCCTCTCGGCGCACGGGCGGTGGGCGTCGTTCTTCCGGCGGCTCAGCTGCGTCGTGGTCGACGAGTGCCACAGCTACCGCGGGGTGTTCGGCTCGCACGTCGCCTTGTTGCTGCGCCGGCTGCGGCGGGTGGCGGAGCACTACGGCGCTTCGCCGGTGTTCGTCCTCGCTTCGGCGACAACGGCTTCGCCTGCTTCGTTCGCTTCGCGGCTGACGGGGGTGCCTTGTGTCGCTGTGACGGACGACGCCTCTCCGCGTGGCGCCCGCACGGTCGTGTTGTGGGAGCCGCCGCTGCTGGAGGAACTGACCGGGGAGAACGGCGCGCCGGTCCGGCGTTCGGCCGGCGCCGAGACGTCGCGGATCCTCGCCGACCTGGTCCTCGAAGGCGCACGGTCGCTGGCGTTCATCAGGTCTCGTCGTGGTGCGGAGCTGGCCGCGCTGGGTGCGCGTCGCATACTGTCCGAAGTGGACCCCGTGCTGGCGGAAACCGTTGCGGCGTACCGGTCTGGTTATTTGCCGGAGGAGCGGCGCGCGCTCGAGGCGGCGTTGTTGTCCGGGCGGTTGCTGGGTGTCGCGACGACGAACGCGCTGGAGCTGGGCGTCGACATCGCGGGGCTGGACGCGGTCGTGCTGGCCGGGTATCCGGGCACGCTCGCTTCGTTCTGGCAGCAGGCCGGGCGCGCGGGCCGGTCCGGTGATTCCGCGCTGGTGGTGTTCGTCGCGCGGGACGACCCGCTCGACACCTACCTCGTGCACCACCCGGCGGCTTTGCTCGAGCGGCCGGTGGAGACGGCGGTGCTCGACCCGGCGAACCCGTACGTGCTGGCGCCGCAGCTCGCGTGCGCCGTGGCCGAGCTGCCGCTGACGCTTTCCGAGCTGGAGGTCTTCGGCGGCGCGGCGGCGCTGGAGGTGCTGGCCGAGCTGGCGGAGCAGAAGCTGCTGCGGCGCCGGTCGAGCGGCTGGTACTGGACTTCGCGGGACCGGCCGCACGCCGAGGTCGGCATCCGCGGAACGGGCGGCGAGCAGATCGCGGTCGTCGAAGCGGACTCCGGCCGGATGCTCGGGACGGTCGACCCGGGCTCGGCGTGCTTCGCCGTCCACCCCGGCGCGGTGTACCTGCACCAGGGGTCGTCGTACGTCGTCGACGAGCTGGACCTGGAGACCGGGCTGGCGCTGGTGCACGCGGAAAACCCGGACTGGACGACAACCCCGCGCGAGATCGTGGACATTTCGGTGCTGAGCACCCAGGAGAAGCAGGACTTCGGCGGCGTGAGCGTCTGCCTCGGCGAGGTGGCCGTGACGTCGCAGGTCGTCGGGTACCTGCGACGCCGGCCGTCCGGGGAGGTGCTGGACCACACGCCGCTCGACCTGCCGGAGCAGAGCCTGCGCACGCGCGCGGTTTGGTACACGGTTTCCGCCGAGCTGCTCGGCGGCACCGCGGTCGATGGCGTGGCGGGGACCGGGGGCCATCGGGTGGGGACCGAATCTGCGGGGCCGGTGGGGACCGGGGAGGTAACCCCGGCGAGCGGTCGGGGGCCCGCTCGCGAGGGTGGCAGGACACCGGGGGGTGCCGGATTGGTTCCGGCACGGGTCCCCGGTGCCCTGCATGCCGCCGAGCACGCGGCGATCGGCCTGCTACCGCTGTTCGCTACGTGCGACCGGTGGGACATCGGCGGGGTGAGTACCGCGTGGCACGACGACACCGGGGAGGCGACGGTGTTCGTGCATGACGGCCATCCCGGGGGTGCGGGATTCGCCGAACGCGGTTATGCCGCGATTGTCCCGTGGCTGGCCGCAACGCGGGAGGCGATCGTCTCCTGCGAGTGCCCGACGGGATGCCCGTCCTGCGTCCAGTCGCCGAAGTGCGGGAACGGCAACGATCCGCTGGACAAGGCGGGTGCGGTGGCCGTGCTGGAAACCGTGCTCGGGGCGTTGCGTCAACACGGGAGCTAGAACGGCCACTTGGTGGTTCATGGAGTTGTGTCCTGCTCCGCCACGGCCGGGCTGGGACCGGCCGTGAGCGGTGGTTCGGGTGGCTCAGGCCGCAGTGGTCTGAACCAGCTGCGACGCTTCGGCGCCGGCCAGCGCACGGACGAGCACGTCGTGTACCTCGGCGGCGTCCGGCAGCTGCCAGCCGCAGACCTCGGGCTTGACGCGCCAGTGCACGACACCGTGCTGGAACGGCGACGGCGGCAGCGGGATGTAGCTGTCCTTGCCGTGCCACTGGATGCCGGCCCGCGACGCCAGCTCGGCCGGCACGTGGTCGGCGACGGTGGTCAGGAAGAGCCAGCGGCCGTTCGGCAGCGCGATGATCGGCGCGGGGTGGCCGAGGGCGCGGAGCAGGCGGCAGGCGCGCTTGCCGAGTTCGTCGTCGACCTCGATGGCGTCGAGGACGGTGCCGGTCGCGACGAGCAGGCTGTGGGTGCGGTCGGAGAACCAGGTGGCGACTTCGTGGGCGTGCGTGCCGATCTGCTCGCGCCAGGCTTCACTCGCCGGCACCGGACGGCGCCAGGTGAGGTCGTCGCCCTCGGTGATCGGTGCGGGGTTGACGCCCGGGAGCACCGGCCAGCCACGCCAAGCGAGTCCGATCGCCTCCGCCCGCAGTTCGATGCGGAAGGCACCTCGCCAGCTGTCCGGCCAATTCGCGTCCAACATTGTCTTCCTGCCTTAGGTTCCGGTTCTCCGCGACCCGCTAGACCCTGTCGTGGTGTCGCACATCTCACTTAACGGCAAGTTGCACATTGCCCGGAACCCCCACGCGACAACCGGTGGTTACGAGGCGATGAACGCCCAGTGATCTCTACGCCCCGACCGAACCCGGCGGCACATATCGACGGCGAACGGCGACCGCACACGGACCGTTCGTCGCGCGAATCCCCAGGACAGGACCCGCTCGGAACGGCCGGGCGGTAGTCGGCGGCGCAGCGGTCCGCCCCAGGTGAGCGGGGTGTTCGACCGCTCGCCGTGCACCAACGACCGCTGCCCGTGACGACGCGCCGCTCATCGCCGGCGCCCGAGCAGGCGCCGGTTATCGCCGCATACCGACCGGTCGGCGCGACGAACGGCAAGCCGCGCTGACGGCGACGAGCGGTTCTGGCCAGGGGGCTCGGCAAGCGGTGGCGGGCGTGCGGGGTTGGCCAGCTGTGGCAGCCGGCGCACGTCAGCGCATGCCGCCGGCCACCGCGGTCGGCGCTTGGTGACATGCCACGCCGACGGCCAGCCACCGCGGAGGCGAGGGGGCTC
>NZ_JAAGNB010000915.1:0-4927 GCF_010550475.1 Amycolatopsis sp. SID8362 | reverse complement strand
GTCGGCCCCCGCGTCCGCCCCGCCGACGCGGCGACGTCGTCGCGGTGGGCCCGCCGCACTCTCGACCTGGCCCGCCGCGGCCTGGCCGGCGACCACCCGGTGACGCACACGGCCGACCACCTCGCGACGCACTGGCTGCTGCTCGACCGGTTTCTGCTGGACGAGCTGTCGGCGAAGGTTCTCGCACCCTTCGCGGACCTGACGGCGAAGCAGCAGACCCGGCTGGCCGAGACGCTGCTGTGCTGGCTGGAGCACAACGGGAGCACGCCGGAGATCGCGCAGGCGCTGGGGATCCACCCCCAGACGGTCCGCTACCGGGTGGGCCAGCTGACCGAGCTGTTCGGCGACCGCTTGGCGGATCCCGCGCGGCGCCTGGAGATCCAGATGGCGTTGCGCGCCCACCGGCTGCTGGGCACGCGCGCCTCGGGCACTTGACCGCACGCCGCGCGCGCTCCTAGAGTTCTCCGACGGTGTTAGCGTTAACAGCGTGCTGGAGGGCGTCCCGATGACCGCACCCGTTCCCGAGTTCTTCGGCCGAGCCGGCGACACGGACGTCCACCGCTACACGCTGACCGGCCCCGGCGGCCTCACCGTCCGGATCCTCGACTACGGCGCGGTGATCCAGTCGATCGAGGCCCCGGACCGCGACGGCGAGCTCACGAACGTCGTCCTCGGCTTTCCGGACCTGGACGGCTACGTCGCGAACAACCGCCCGGACGCGGCCCGGGTCTTCCTGGGCGCGGCGATCGGCCGCTTCGCCAACCGCATCGCCGGCGGGACGTTCACCCTCGACGGCGTCCGCCACCGCGTCCCGCTGAACGACGGCAAGAACAGCCTCCACGGCGGCCCGGAGGGTTTCGACACGCGCGTGTGGTCGGCGACCCCGCTCCCGGACGGCGTCCACCTGACCTTGACCAGCCCGGACGGCGATCAGGGGTACCCCGGCCGGCTGACGGCCGAGGTGACCTACCGCCTGGACGGGTCCGCCTTGCGCATCGCTTATCGCGCGACGACCGACGCGCCGACGGTCGTCAACCTGACCAACCACACGTACTGGAACCTGGCGGCCGCGGGCGAAGTGTTCGACCACCGGCTGGAGATCGCCGCCGACCGGTACTGCCCCACCGACGCCGCCCTGATCCCGCTCGGCGCCCCGGCCCCGGTGGCGGGCACGCCGTTCGACTTCCGCCGCCCGTCCCCGATCGGCGCCCGGATCGCGTCGGCCGACCCCCAGTTGGCGCTGGCCGACGGCTACGACCACAACTGGGTGCTCGACGCCGGCGCGCCCTTCGCCGCTCGTGCCTGGGACCCGGCGTCCGGGCGCCTGCTCACGGTGCGGACAACGGAGCCGGGCCTGCAGTTCTATTCGGGCAACCACCTGCCGTCGCGCGGGGCGGGGTTCGCGCTGGAGGCGCAGCACTTCCCGGATTCGCCGAACCGCCCGGACTTCCCGAGCACGGTGCTGCGCCCCGGCGAGGTGTACCACCAGGAGACGACGTACGAGCTGACCACGTCGGACGAGCCGCCGGCGGGGTGAGCGGTGGCGTAGCCGACAGTTCGCCCCCTGCGCGCCCGGCCCCGGGTTACCGTCGCCGGTCATGGGAGATCTTTCCGCCGACCTCGCGCCCACCGGTGTGCTGCGCGCCGCCATCAACCTCGGCAACCCGGTGCTCGCGCACGGGACCGCGGCCGACCCCGGCGGGGTCACGGTCGACCTCGCGCGTGAGGTGGGTGCGCGGCTGGGCGTCGAGGTGGAGCTCCTGTGCTTCGACGCCGCCCGGAAGTCGTTCGAGGCCCTGACCTCGGGGGCGGCCGACCTCTGCTTCCTGGCGATCGAACCGGCGCGGGCGGCCGAGGTGGCCTTCACCGCGCCCTACGTCGTCATCGAAGGCGTGTACGTCGTCCCGGACGGCTCGCCGGTCCGCTCCCCCGCCGACGTCGACCGCGCGGGCACCCGGGTCGGGGTCAAGCAGGGGTCGGCGTACGACCTGTACCTCACCCGCACGCTCTCGGCGGCGACGATCGTGCGCGGCGAGGAGGGCGTCGCGGTCTTCGAGGAGCAGGGCCTGGAGGTGGCCGCCGGGATCCGGCAGCCGATGACCGCCTACGTGGCCGCACACCCCGGGACGCGGGTCGTCGAGGAGCGGTTCATGCAGATCCAGCAGGCCGTCGGGACCACGCCGGACCGCCGTCCGGAGACGATCGGCTTCCTGCGTGACCTGGTCGAAGAGCTGAAGGCGAACGGCTTCGTCGCCGAGTCCCTGCGCCGCGCGAACCAGCCGGACGCGACCGTCGCCGACTGAGCCCCGCCGACATCGGCCGCGGCCCCGGGCGGCGCCGCCTTTCGCGGCCGGAGCCGAGCACGCTGACCGACGCTTCGCCGTGGTACCCGCGTAGGTGACAGGGCGGCACCCTTCGTGACGCAGGGCGAGCCCGCCGTCGCCCAACGCCGCGAGCGCTGACATCGATCATCTGTAGCCGCCGTCATCGATGCGCTATTGCGTCTTCTCGACGGTCGCAACGAGTGCTACGTTCCTCGTGGTGCAGGTCGAGACAGAGGGGCTGCGATGAGGCTTACTCCCAGCGCTCACACCGACTCGTTCTGCCGCGACCGGCTGCCGCCCGGCGAGCAGTGGCCGCGGCTGGTGTTCGACCTGCCGGAGCTGCGCTACCCGGACCGCCTCAACGCCGCGACCGCGCTGCTCGACGACACCGCCGCCCGCCTCGGCCCGGACCGGCCGTGCCTGCGTTCGCCGCACGAGACGTGGTCCTACGGCGAGGTGCTGGCGCGCGCCAACCGGATCGCGCACGTGCTCACCGCCGAACTCGGCGTCGTGCCCGGGAACCGGGTGCTGCTGCGCGGGACCAACACGCCGTGGCTCGCCGCGTGCTGGCTCGGCGTCCTCAAGGCCGGCGCGGTCGCCGTCACGACCATGCCGATGCTGCGCCGCCACGAGCTCGACAAGATCGCCGACCGCGCCCGCCCGAGCGTCGCCCTCTGCGACGAGCGCCTGCTCGACGAACTGCCGCCCGCACTACCCGCGGTCGCCTTCGGCACCGAGACGGCCGAGCTGGCCGCGCGCTGCGCCCGCCACCCGGCGACCTTCGCCGACGTGCCGACCGCCGCCGACGACGTCGCCCTGCTCGCCTTCACCTCCGGCACCACGGGGACGCCGAAGGCGACCATGCACTTCCACCGCGACCTGCTCGCCATCGCCGACACGTTCTCCCGGCACGTCGTGCGCCCCACCGCGGACGACGTCTTCTGCGGGACGCCGCCGCTGGCGTTCACCTTCGGCCTGGGCGGCCTACTGGTGTTCCCGCTGCACGCCGGCGCGTCCGTGCTCCTGTTGGAACGCGCGACCCCCAAGGAGCTCGCCGCGACCGTCGCCGAGCACGCCGTCACCGTGCTGTTCACCGCGCCGACCGCCTACCGTGCGATCCTCGGCGCCGGCGACGGCCCGCTGCTGGCCGGCGTCCGCCGCGCCGTCTCCGCCGGGGAAGCGCTGCCCGCCGCCGTCGCCGAGCGGTACCGCGAGGTCACCGGCCGCCCGCTGATCGACGGCATCGGCAGCACGGAGCTGCTGCACGTGTTCATCTCCGCGGCCGACGACGACGCCCGCCCCGGCCGCACCGGCAAGGTCGTGCCCGGGTTCCGCGCCGCCGTCCTCGACCTCGACGGCGCGCCCGTGCCCGACGGGACCCCCGGCCGGCTCGCGGTGCAGGGCCCCACCGGGTGCCGCTACCTCGAAGACCCGCGGCAGGCCGACTACGTCCGCGACGGCTGGAACATCACGGGCGACACCTACGTCCGCGAGCCCGACGGCTACTTCCGGTTCGTGGCGCGCAGCGACGACATGATCGTCTCTTCCGGTTACAACATCGCGGCTCCCGAGGTCGAAGAAGTGCTGCTGACGCACCCCGACGTCGAGGAGTGCGCGGTCGTCGGCACGCCCGACCCGGACCGGGGCTCGGTCGTGACCGCCTTCGTCGTGCTGCGGCCCGGCACCCCGCCGGGCCCGGACGTGGTGCACGCCCTGCAGGAGCACGCCAAAGCCGTTGCGGCGCCGTACAAGTACCCGCGCCGGGTGCGGTTCGTCGACGCGCTGCCGCGCAACGCCAGCGGGAAGCTCCAGCGGTACCTGCTGCGCGAGCGCTGACGGGGGTGACGGGCCCGCTGCCGAGGTGGGGTGGCGGTGGGCCCGTCACGTCTGTGGGGTGCCGAGGACATGCCTCCAGCGTAGCGGAATATTCGAACATGTGTTCGCGTCCGTTCAGGTGATGTCCGTTCACGAAAAGTCACCAGAACCCCGCCGTTCCCGGCCATTACCACACTTCCGGGCGACAAACAGTCCTCAATGGACAGACACGGAGCAGGTTCGCGGGGCCGTCACCCTGGCGTGCCGTGGAGGCGGTGGGCGGGGCCGGAAGCCGACCCCATAAAGTCTTCGCGCAGCCATCCGGAGGTGAACGCCAGCGTGCCCGAGGTCGACTACTACGAGGTGCTCGGCGTCCGCCGGGACGCGACGGCGTCCGACGTCAAAACGGCCTACCGCAGGCTGGCCAAGACCATGCACCCGGACGGCGGCGGCACGGTCGGCACGTTCCGGCTGCTGCGCGAGGCCTACGACGTCCTGAGCGACCCCGTCAGCCGCGCCCGCTACGACTCCGGCGGCGCCACAGTGGTGCCCGTCCCGGTCCGCCCGCGGCCGCGGCGCCGCTTCGGCGACGAGCCCGGGTTCGTCCCCGACCTGCCCGACCTCGACGCCGAAGACCTGAGCTGGTGGCACTTCGCCGGCGAGGACACCCGGATGCGGCACGGCCGCCGCCGCGGGCCTGGCCACACGCCGGTCGTCGCCGCGGTGGCCGGGATGGTGCTCGTGCTGCTGCCGCTGGTCACCGGCGTCGGCTTCTCGCCGCCGGTGCT
>NZ_JAAGNB010000870.1:0-5022 GCF_010550475.1 Amycolatopsis sp. SID8362 | reverse complement strand
GACGGCGCCGTCCGGCGCGGTGTAGCGGACGGTGCCCCCGGCGGCCCGCACCGCGTTCGCGACGGCCTTGCCGGACGCGGCGATGTCGACCGCGACGGTGCCGGCGCCGCTGACGCCCACACCGGAGCGGTAGTCGGGCAGCTTCGCGGCGAGCGACCGGTCGGCCCGCAACCGCTTCTCGACGACCAGCTGGCTCGATTGCTTGCGCTCCGCGGGGCTCAGGCTCTTCTTGATGCTCTGCAGCGCGCTGATGCCGGCCTCGGTGCGCGCGGTCGCCGCGTCCACCGTGGACGGCTGCGCCGCCGAGACGCCCGTGGTCAGCAGCAACGCGCCGACCGTCAGCGGAGCCGCGTGCGCGGCAACCCGGCTGAATCTCACCATCGATGTCTCCCTGTGATCCTCGGTCACTCGACCGGGTGTAATGGGGAGAATCTAAGGAGTGACCGGACGGGGAACCACCGACCAAAGTCTGGATCGCGCAACCGTCCACATCCTGGAACGATCAGGGAAACGTGAGAACGATTTTTCCCCGCCCGTGGCCGGTCTCGATTTCCCGGTGGGCCGCGGCTGCCTCGGTGTACGGATAGGCGCGGCGCACGTGGAAGCGCAGATCCCCCTTGGCGTATAGCGCGGCCAGCTCGGCGAGACGCGCGGCGGAGCGTCCGGACTTCGAGACGAGCACGCCGAGTTCCGCGGCCCGTCCGTGGTCGACCAGCGTGAGGATCCTCGACCGGTCCTTCACCAGTTCGAGTGAGAGGTCGAGTGCCTCGCCGCCCGCGCCGTCGAGCACGACGTCGACGCCCAGCGGCGCCACGCGCTCCTTGAGCCCCTCGCCGTACACGACGGCGGTGGCACCCAGCGACCGGACGTAGTCCTGATTGGACGCACTCGCGGTGCCGACGACCTCGGCCCCCGCGAGCCTCGCGAGCTGAACGGCGGCGGTCCCGACCGAACCGGCGGCGCCGTGCACGAGCAGCGTCTCCCCCGCCCGCAGTTTCAAGGCTTCCAAGGCGATCGACGCGGTCTGCGTCCCGGCGGTGAACCCACCGGCCACCTCCCACGGCATCTCGGGCGGCTTCGGGGTGACGTCGGAGGCGGGCACGACGATGTACTCGGCGGCAGCGCGGACGGCGGTGAAGCCGAGAACTTCGGTACCCGCTTCGAGTTCGCCTTCGTCGACGACCCCGGCGAACTCGTTCCCGGGCACGCGAGGCCACCCGAGCACAAGCCCGGGCGGCTCCCACCCGCCCCGCACGGCGGCGTCGTACGGCTGCACGCCGGCGGCCTTGACCCGCACCCGGACTTCGCCGGGCCCGGCGTGCGGTTCCGGGAGATCGAGGACGCGGAGCACTTCGGGCCCGCCGAATTCGGTGAACGCCACAGCTTTCATGGCGCCAGTCTGATACTTCGAGTCAGCTGGAGGTCAAGAACTTCGACGTAGGCTGCGAACATGGTCGAGATCGTCCGCGCCACCCCGGACCAAGCCGCCGCCCTGACCGCTCTCGTGCTCGCGTCCTCGGCGTACCGGGGCGACTACGCCACCATCCTCGACGGCTACGAAGTCACCCCCGCCTACGTCGCGGCCAACCCCACCTTCACCGCCACGGACGACGGCGCCATCCTCGGTTTCTACGCGCTCGTGGCAGCCGAACTCGACCTGCTCTTCGTCGCCGACGCCGCCCAAGGACTCGGCGTCGGCCGCCGGCTGGTCGAGCACCTGCGGAACGAAGCGCGAGCGCGGGGGCTGCGCGACATCCGCGTCGTCGCGCACCCGCCCGCGCTCGAGTTCTACCTCCGCATGGGCGCGCGGCGCACCGGCACGGTCCCGCCGAACCCGCCCAAGGCCCGCTGGGAACGGCCGGAGCTCCGCTTCGACGTCCCTACATGTTGATCATGTGGCCGGCCAGCCCGTGCACGGCTTCCTTCACCGCTTCACCCAGCGTCGGGTGCGCGTGCACGTTCCGCGCGACCTCGTGCACCGTCAGATCCCACTGCTGCGCCAAAGTCAGCTCCGGCAGCAGCTCCGTGACGTCCGGCCCGATCAGGTGCCCGCCGATCAGCTCGCCGTGCGTGCCGTCGCTGATCAGCTTCACGAACCCGCCGGCGTCGCCGAGGCCCTGTGCCTTCCCGTTGGCCGTGAAGGGGAACTTCGCCACCCGGACGTCGAAGCCCTTCTCGCGGGCCTGCTCCTCGGTCCAGCCGAAGCTGGCGATCTGCGGCTGGCAGTAGGTCGCCCGCGGGATCATCGGGAAGTCGAGTTCCATCGTCTCGGCGCCGGCGATCGTCTCCGCCGCGACCACGCCCATCGACTCCGACGCGTGCGCCAGCATCAGCTTCGCCGTCACGTCACCGATCGCGAAGATGTGCGGCACGTTCGTCCGGCCGCGGCCGTCGATCGCGATCGCGCCCCGGTCGGTCAGCGCGACGCCGGTCTTCTCCAGGCCGTAGCCCTCGACCCGCGGCTGGAACCCGATCGCCTGCAGCACCTTGTCCGCGGTGAGCACCTGCTCGCCGTCCTTCTTGGACGAAACCGTCACCCGGACCGCGTCACCCGAGTCGTCGATCGACTCGACGCGGGTCGACGTCAGCACCTTGATCCCGAGCTTCCGGTACCGCCGGGCCAGCTCCGCGGAGACCTCGGCGTCCTCCAGCGGGACCATCCGGTCGAGGAACTCGACGATCGTGACCTCGACGCCGTAGTTGTGCAGCACGTAGGCGAACTCGACGCCGATCGCGCCCGCGCCGGCGATCACGATGCTCGACGGCAGCTCGCTGGACAGGATCTGCTCTTCGTACGTGACGACCCGGGCACTGCGCGCGGTCCCCGGCAGCAGCCGCGTGGTCGCACCGGTCGCGATGACGCAGTGGCCGAACGTGATCTGCTCGCCGTTGACCTCGAGCGTGTGGTCGTCGAGGAACGTGCCGTGCCCGTCGAACTCGGTGATCTTGTTCTTCTTCATCAGGAAGTGCACGCCCTTGACGCGCCCGTCGGCGACCTTCCGGCTGCGCTCGTACGCGGCCGTGTAGTCGACGCGGATCGGGCTGTCGGACGAGATGCCGAACGCCTTCGCCTCCTGCGTCACGACGTGCGCCAGCTCGGCGTTGCGCAGCAGCGCCTTCGACGGGATGCACCCGACGTTCAGGCAGACCCCGCCCCAGTACTTCTCTTCCACCACCGCGACGCTGAGCCCCAGCTGCGACGCGCGGATCCCCGCGACGTAACCGCCGACTCCCGCCCCCAGGACGACGACATCAAAGTGTTGTGCACTCATACGCCAGAAACTACCCCTTCGGGCAGACGCGGGCGGGGTGACGCGGAACTCAGGCCGCGAGGGGCCGCTGCTCGCCCCGGATCGACTCCAAAAGCGTCGTCACCTCACCCATGATGCGGGCCGTCGCCTCCTCCAGCACCTCGCGGGTGAGCGGACGGTCGCGCAGGTCGGACAGGTCGACCGGCGGCCCCGCGACCAGCTCGACGGTCTTGCGCGGCAGCGCGCGGGGGAACTTCGCGGTCGAGGGCAGCAGGTGGTGGGTGCCCCAGTTGGCCACCGGGATCACCGGCGCGCCGGTCTCCAGCGCGGCGCGGACGAGGCCGGTCTTGCCGCGCATCGGCCAGCCGTCCGGGTCCTTCGAGAACGTGCCTTCCGGGAAGACGGCGACGCACTCGCCCGCCCGCACCGACGCCACCAGGTCGCGGTAGGCCTCCGCGGCCGTCGCCGCGCCGCGGTAGACCGGGATGTGGCGGCCGGAGCGCATCACGCGGCCGACCACCGGCAGGTTCCACAGCGAGGCCTTCGCCAGGTAGCGCGGCACGCGGCCGGCGGCGAGGCAGAACGCGGTGAGCGTCGTCGGGTCGGCGAAGGAGAGGTGGTTCGACGCGACCAGCACCCCGCCGGTCTTCGGGATGTGGCGGGAGCCCCGGACGCGGAACCGCGTGGTCTGCGCGAGGAACTGCCAGACCACTTCGATCGCGAAGCTGTACCAGGCGCCACGGCCGGCGCGGGCGAAGCGCCGGCCGTAGGCGATCATCTGGCGTCGGGTCAGCAGCTCACCCTCGAGGTCCAGGGCGGTCCAGCGGTCGGTCATGAG
Source organism: Amycolatopsis sp. SID8362 (assembly GCF_010550475.1). Taxonomy (NCBI): domain Bacteria; kingdom Bacillati; phylum Actinomycetota; class Actinomycetes; order Pseudonocardiales; family Pseudonocardiaceae; genus Amycolatopsis; species Amycolatopsis sp. SID8362. The sequence continues at coordinate 933 of NZ_JAAGNB010000870.1, read as the reverse complement.
TGTCATTCGTAGCCGACGACCGCCCGGTTCGGCCCCGGCGCGCGCCGAACGCGGCGCAGATCACAGTGCGAATTTCACTGCCGCTCGAGAACCACCACGGGAATCTCACGGTCCGTCTTCTTGGCGTACTCGTTGTAGTCCGGCCAGACGGCGGCGAGCTTGTCCCACAGCTTCGCGCGCTCCTCGCCCTCGGCCGTGCGGGCGACGGCCTTGAACTTGTCCGCCTTCACCTGCACGCCGACCTCGGGGGTCTCGACGAGGTTGAAGTACCAGCCGGGGTGGTTCGGCGCGCCGCCCTTGGACGCGACGATCACCGGGTTGCCGTCGACTTCCTGGTAGATCAGGGCGAACTTGCGCTCCTGCCCGGTCTTGCGGCCCTTGGTGGTCAGCACCAGCGTCGGGACGCCTTCCTTCCAGTCATGCCCGACCTCGCCGTCGGTCTCCTCGTAGCGGCGGACGTGCTCGTCACCGAACAGCATGCGTGTTCCTTTCGCGGTAATGGGCAGTGGCGGGCTCACCACTTGAAGGTTTTCCTTGTTTGCAACACACGTGCCGCGACCGATCTTCCCGGCCGGTTTCACTCGAATGGGTCAGGTCCCCCGAGCAGCGGCTTCTCCGGAGACACCCTCCTCCCAGTAGATTGCACCGACCGAGCACGCGGAGACACCCGAAACCGATCTTGGAGGAGCCAGCCATGAAGGCCCGGCCGCACGTGACACTGGAAGACGTGGCACGCAGCGCGAACGTCTCGCTCGCGACGGCGTCGCGGGTGCTCAACGGCACCGCGTCCGTCCGCGCCGACCTGCGGGAGCGGGTGTCCGCCGCCGCGGCCGAGCTGGCCTACGCCCCCAACGCGCACGCGCAGGCCCTCGCCGGCGGCACGCACCGCACGGTCGGCGTGATCTGCCACGACGTCAGCGACCCGTACTTCGC